>DATEMX010000441.1:0-2427 GCA_035275365.1 Polyangiaceae bacterium
GTAACATCTCGACGAACCGGCCACTGCTTACGTCGGTTCTTCCCGTCGTCTTCCCCGAGCTTTCCCGCGCATTGTCAGCGTACGAAAGCTCTATCCGATAGCGACCGCCGTCGCGCGCCTTTAGCTCCAGCACTCGCCCCGTCATGCCCCGCGGCGGAAGCCATGCCATCAGGGCCGCCCCATCGACAAAGGCTGCGTAGATTCGCTCGGGGGTTGCCTTGACGAGTCGTTCCGCACGATCCGTTCGACCTCGCGCGCTAGCTGTCATCGGAAATTCTTAGCACGGCGTGCTACTCAGAGAACCACCGCTGGTCCACCGCCAGCGCACGCCGGCAAGCAGCTCTGTGACGGCACGAACGATGCTCTCAGGGAGGCATGCGGCTCGAATCTCGCGGACGCAGGGTGTCGTGGTCTGACAGGGCCGTCGCTTTTGGCACAGGTTGGGCCGCTCGTGGGCGCACCGCGTACCTCGCGATGGCGCTTGCCGCCGCCTGTGCGTCGCGACCCCCCATCGGTCCCCAAGCACCCGAAACATCCGGGGCGAGCGTCGCCTTCGTTCCGCAACCCGCCGATCCGGTTCGCAAAGCCAAGCTCGCTGCGCTCGCGTCCCGCCTCGACGCACACTACGCCGCGGAGCTTTCGGCCAATCGCGCCACCGGCGGCGTCGCCGGCATCGTGCTCGGAGGGGAGCTCGTGTATGCGCGTGGCCTGGGCATCGTCGATACGGAAACACAAGCACCGGTGGACGCCGACACCGTCTTTCGTATTGCCTCGGTGACCAAGAACGTGACGGCCAGCGCCATCATGAAGCTTCGCGACGAGGGCAAGGTCCTGCTCGACGCGCCGGTCACGACCTACGTTCCGGAGCTCGTGGTGCGACCGCTCCCGCGTGACACCGCGCCAATGACCGTACGTCACCTACTGACCATGAGCTCGGGGCTGCCATATGACGATCAATGGGGTGCCGTGACGTTCGGTAAGAGTCACGCAGAGCTCGGCGAAATGCTGAGCTCTGGCATCGTGCTCGCTAGCGCGCCGGGCGAGCGCTATCTCTACTCGAACCTCGGTTATGCGCTTCTGGGTCGCATCGTCGAACGCGCTTCGGGCGAAGGTTTTCGGCGCTATGTGCTGCGGCACTTGCTCGAACCCCTCGGCATGCGCTCGAGCGTGTGGGAGTCGAGCGACGTTCCGAAAGGACGCATGGCCGTTGGCTACTACCGCGAGGGCGAGCGCCTCGTGGCCGAGCCGCGTGAGTCGGATGGAACGTTTGCCGCGGCAGGAGGTCTCTATACGTCGTTGAACGATCTCGCCCGCTACGTCGCTTTCCAACTCTCCGCGTACCCACCGCGCGATGCGCCGGAGTCGGGACCACTACGCCGGAGCACGCTCCGTGAGATGCACGCGGGTGAACGCTGGATGCGTTGGGGACCGGACGTGCCCGTCACATCGCGCAGACCGGACGGTCGCGTTGCGCTTTCGGCTGGCACATATGGCATGGGCTGGGTCAATCACTCGACCTGCTTCTACGAGGGCATCGTGCAGCATGGGGGGTTCGAGCCGGGGTACTACGCGTATGTCCGGCTGCTCCCGAAGAGCGACATCGGAATCATCACGCTTTCCACGACGGGTCCGCTCGGTAGACTCGAATCTTTCGAAACCGTGTTCGGGATCTTGCGCGACGGTGGCATGCTCGACATCGCTCCCATCGCCTTGGCGCCCGAGCTCGCCGAGGCAAGCAGCGTCGTCAGCCGCCTGCTCGAAGCAAGCGATCCTGACCTTATCGAGCGAACCTTCGATCCCCAAAGCCTGCGCTACTCATGGGTGCGGCAACAGTTGCGGGAGCTCGCGCGAGCTTGGCAGGAGCACGGCGCTTGCCGAACATTCGCCGTCCGAGCGGCGAGTCGAACCGAGGTGACACTCGAGTTTTCGTGCGACCGGGGCGCATTAACTGCCAAGATCTGGCTCACTCCGGTCACCCCCCACCGAATTCAGGCGGTCGAGCTTCGCGCGACGCCGGCGCACGAGAGCGCGTCACCCCCGAGCCCCGGCCCAGCGATTTGTAAGGACTGAACGAACCCGCGCCAGCGCGCGCGCTCCGAAGCTTCGCCTGACCGGGCCGCAGCGCGTCACTAGCGCCTTCTCGGTGCGCAGTGAGGTGCAGAACGAGGTCTGGATCTACCGCGTCGACGCTCTGAACCTGCAGGCGCTTGCGCCGCTCGGCTTCGGCGCGGTAGCGCTCGGCGGCAACCTGGCGGGTGGCGGCGCGCTCCCGCCGCTCTAGCGGGCCATGACGGCTGGCTCCGACTACCCCGCTTCCCCCGAGCAGCTGACGGCCGCCCTCGGGCGGGCCTCGCCGGCCGAGCTGGTGCTGCTGGCCGCACAAGCGCTCCGGGTCGGAAGCCTCGACTACGCGGCGGCCATCTGTGA
>DATEMX010000442.1:0-11871 GCA_035275365.1 Polyangiaceae bacterium
ATCGTGTCGACGGCGTTGGCGGTGCAGATGAACATGACCTGCGAGAGGTCGAAGGGGACGCCGAGGTAGTTGTCGACGAACGCGTGGTTCTGGCCCGGATCGAGGAGCTCGAGCAACGCCGCCGCCGGGTCGCCTTGGGGCGAAGCGCAGAGCTTGTCGACCTCGTCGAGCATGATCACCGCGTCGGCGGCGCGCGCGCGGCGGAGCGCTTGCACGACGCGCCCCGGCATGGCTCCCACGTACGTGCGGCGGTGGCCGCGGATCTCGGCCTCGTCGTGAACGCCGCCCAAGCTGATCCGCGCGAAACGCCGTCCCGCGGCGAGCGCGATCGATTCTCCGAGCGATGTCTTGCCCACGCCGGGGGGGCCCACCAAGCAGAGGATGGGTTCACGGCCGAACTCGGGCGACGAGCGCCCGCGGTCGGCCTTGAGCCGCTTGACGGCGAGGTGCTCCGCCACGCGTTCCTTCACCTCGACGAGACCGAAGTGGTTTTCGTCGAGCACTGTGCGGGCCTTTCCAACGTCGATCTCGCCGCCGCTCAACACGTTCCACGGCAGGCTGACGATCCAGTCGATGAACGTGCGGGCCACGCCGTGCTCGGGTGACGCCGTCGGCATGCGGGACAGCTTCTCGAGCTCCAGCTCGACCTCGAGCCGAACTTCGTGGGGGAGGTCCACCGCTGCTACACGTTTCGCGAGCTCGCGGGACTCCGAGAGGTCGGCCTCTTCTTCGCCGAGCTCCGCCTGGATGGTTCGGAGTTGCTCGCGGAGCGCGTAGTCGCGCTGCGCCTTGTTGAGCTTCTCCTGCGTTCGGCGGCTGATTTCGCGCTGGAGCTCGCGCACCGAGACTTCGTGCTGCAAGAGCTGCAAGAGGCGCCCCAACTTGAGCGCGACCGAATCGAGCTCCAGGATCTCTTGTCGCGCCGCGAGCTCGAGGGGGCACGTCGAAGCGAGCAAGTGAACGAGCTCGCGCGGGCTCGACGTCTCGGCGGCGATTTGCGTGAGCTCTCCGGGGATGTCGTCGGCCAGCTCGGCGAGCCGATGCACCACTTGACGGGCCGTGCGCGAGAGGGCGTCGATCTCGGGTCCCAGGGGTTCGTTTTCCGGGGCGCGCTCGATCTTCGCGACGAGGTAAGGCTCGGTGCGAAGGAACGACACGATGCGCACGCGGGCCACGCCTTGCACTAGGATCCGGACCGGTCCGTCCGTCGTTTGGAAGACGCCCTGGATGAAGGCCGCCGTTCCGATGCATGGAAGCGCGCGCGGTGCCGCCGACGCGCCGTCGAGCTGCGCGACGAGCCCGAGGAGCCGGCTCTCGCGCATCGCGTCTTCTACCAACGCCAGGGCGCGCTCTTCGGCCACCACGATGGGCGAGACCAGATCGGGAAAGACGAGCGTGCCTTGCGTAGGCAGGATGGGAAGCGCGTCCGGCAAAAGAACGGCGGTCCTGCCGGGCGACATGGAGGCGGTCATGGGTAGGCGGCACCGAAGGGAGCTCAATGAACTCTGCGGCTGGCGACGCCGATGGCCACCCGATCCAATTGGTCGGCCCGGACCAAAGGAGCCGGCACCCCAGCGCTCGAGGCGTTACGGTGACGGTGTTTTCACGCGCCACTTGACGATGAGCGGTGGTTGGAAAGGTTCCGCGATGGCCCAGTCGGGATCGTTCCAATTTTGGCCGAGCGCTTGTCCGTAGTCGGAGTCGAGCCCCCAGACCGGCTCGAGCGTTGCGCGGTAGAGGTTCGTCTGGTGAGCGATGGCCGTGTCGCCCGCTTGAATGCGCCAATGCATCGACAACTCGCGGAGTGCCGGGGCCGCCGGGGGCCGTGGGGGCGGGGGAAAGTAGAGGTCGATCGTCTCTTTCTCTCCGGGGGGCACCGTCACGACGCTGCTGCCGCTCCGATTGACGACGATGTCGGCTTTGGGATCGGGCGCTTCCATTTCGCTCGGCCCGGGCACGATGCTCTGCTCGCGCGCATCGACGAGCCAGGGCATAGGACCGCTCTCGTTGTCGACGATCATGCGCACGCCGATGAGCTCCTGCTCTCGTACGGTGCGCATCGGAAGAGGTACGAGGAGAACGCTCCCGCCCGGAAGCGCGTAGCGTGCGCTCGGCGCGCCGTGAACCGATGCCACCGACTGCCCGACGGGAATGAACACCTCCTTCTGCGACGCGCAAGAAATGCCGAGAGAACAACCGATCGCGACGAGTCCGAGGACGACGTTGGCTCGCATGTCGTTCGCGTCTTGCGAACATCGGGCCGCACGTTGCAGAGCTCGACGCGAAAAGGCATTGGCGCCTGGGGCCGATCAATCTAACGTTGCCGCCACAGACTTTGGCGGAAGCAGATCACGATCAGATGCAGGTAGGCGAACGCGACGATGCCGAGTCGATAGCGATTATTCGAGTGGATCGGGCGGCGAGGTTGGCGTCATTCGACACAGTCGCGAGGCACGATTTGCCCGGCGGCGAGCGATTCATGGGACGAGCCTCGGGCTCGACGAGCGAATGACCGGGCACGCGCGGCCGTCGCCGATCCGGACCGACGGGAAAAACGCGTTCACCGACCTCAGCATGCAGGTCCGCGTGCCGAAGATCTTGAGCGACGTCCTCGATCACAACCGCGACTACGCCGCGTCGATCGCGAGCGCGGTGCTCCGGCTCCGAGACGACATCCGAGCGAACGCCAAGCTGCCGCCGGTCGCCCTGCCGGCACCCGACGCGTGCGAGTGGGAGCCAGCGGTCGCGTCGAGGCAGGGCGAGAGCTGGCTTTCGACCGAGTGGTTCTTCGCCGAATGGTACGTGTACCGCTGCCTCATGGCTGCGGTTCGCTATTGGGAAACGGGGCGCGATCCGTTCGCGCCGATCAAGCGGGAAGAGCTTGCTGCCAAGGGGATCGACGAAGCTCTCGAGCGGGCCCTTTCGCTCGGGGCATCGGGCCCGGGTGAGCGCCTTCATGGTCTCTTGGGGCTCGCGCTCTGGGGCAACCGCGTCGACCTCAGCTACCGCGCGGGAGTTGCTTTCGGCGCCGCCGGCAGCAAAGACGACCTGCTCTGTGACGACCGCGAATGGACGGTGGCTCGCCTGCTCGAGCCGCCGAGCTCGGGAGCGTCGGGCGTGCACATCGTCGCCGACAACACCGGCAGTGAGCTCTCGATGGACCTCGCGCTGATCGACGCCGTCATCGCCGTGACGGGCGCGCGCGTAACCCTGCACGTGAAGATGCACCCCGCGTTCGTGAGCGACGCGACCACGCACGATGTGTTCGCGCTCCTCGCCGCGATCGAGGCGCGGGGTGGCGAGCTCCGCGGGCTCGCGGCGCGCCTTCGCCGCGCGTTCGACGACGGCCGGCTTCGCGTGGTGCCCGATTTCTTCTGGAATGGCCCCTATTTTCTCTGGGACTGTCCTTCACGGCTCGCCGCGGAGCTCGATCGCGCAGCGCTCGTCATCTTCAAGGGCGACGCCAACTACCGCCGCGTCATCGGCGACGCGATCTATCCGGGCGACGCACGTTTCTCCGATGCCACGTCGTTCTTTCGTGCGCCGCGCGTATGTTTGCGCACGATGAAGAGCGATCCGCTGGTGGGTATTACCGCCGAGCGCGCGGCCAGCCTCGACGCGACCGACGTCGATTGGCGCATCAACGGGCGACGCGGAGTCATCCAGGGGGCCGCCGCCTACATCGGCCCACGCGACAGAGAATAGTCGCGTCGCGTACAACTGCATGGAGCCCCGTCCATGTCGCGAGCCGACCGATCTTCGAACCTTGCCCGGTGGGCGTTGCGGTGGGCCGTCGCGCTCATGGTCGTCTGGGCGCTCGTCGCCCTTCGGGAACGAACGGCGCGCGCCGACCTGAAGCCGCTCGTGTGGGCGGCCGATCAGGAAGGCGGAGGTCCCTACGTCTACCCCTCGGACGAGGATCCCGGCCGCGTCGTCGGCTTCGAGGTCGAGCTCGCTGAACGCTTTGCCGCGCACCTCGCCCGCCAAGCGTCGTTTTACCAAGGGCAGTGGGACAAACTCCCGGACCTCCTGCGCGCGAAGAAATGCGACATCGTGTTGAACGGGTACGAGTGGAGCGCGGCGCGCGCCGACGCGATGGAGGCCAGCATCCCGTACTACGCGTACGCGCTGCAGCTCCTCGCGCGCAAGGGGGGCGAGCTTCGATCGTGGGTCGATCTTTCGACGCCGAGCTCGCCACCCCGCAAGGTCGGAGTCCTCGGCGGATCGGCCGCCGAGGCGTACCTCCGGCAGCGACTCGGCGAGCGCGTGGAGATCGTGAGCTACGATGGCACCACCGACGCGATGCGCGAGGTGGAGACTGGCAAGCTCGACGCGACACTGCAGGACACGCCCGCCGCAGCCTTCTATGGCACGCGCTTTCCGCTCCTCGAGAAGGTCGAAGCCCCCGTCGGAGGAGGTTTTTTCGTCGTCTACGCCGCCAAGGGGCAAACGGCGCTCGTGCATGCGCTGAGCGAGAAGATCGCCCTCATGGTTCGCGACGGAGAGCTCGAGGCCCTCTATCGCAAGTACGGAATCTGGAACGACGCGCAGGGCCGCGTTCGCGAGATCGCCGAGGCTGGGACCTACTACGGCCTCTCGCTCGACACCCCGGGTGTCGCCAAGGGGCCCCTCGCGTCACCCGCCTCCGCCGTATCGGCCTCGGCTCGAAAGCACGGGCTCGGCGTCGTCGCCGCCTATGGGTGGATCCTCGTGCGATCGGCGGGGCTCACGCTGCTCCTCTCGTGCTTGTCGTTTCCGCTCGCCGTCGCGGTGGGCCTGCTCATCGCGCTCGGCAGGCTCTACGGGCCTCGGTGGGTCAAGGCGCCTCTCGCTGCGTACGTGGAGTTCTTGCGGGGCACGCCGGTGATGCTGCAGCTCTATTTCATCTTCTTTTTCTTGCCCGAGGTGGGCATCAACGTGCCCGCGTTCTGGACGGCAATCGCGGGGCTCGCCATCAACTATTCGGCGTACGAATCGGAGATCTACCGAGCAGGCCTCTTGGCCGTGCCCAAGGGACAAATGGAAGCGGCGCTGGCGCTCGGCATGAGTCAGCCGCTCGCGCTTCGACGCATCATCGTTCCGCAGGCGGTGCGCATGGTGATTCCGCCGGTCGTCAACGACTTCATCGCGCTCTTCAAAGACACGAGCGTGTGCTCGGTGGTGACCCTGGTCGAGCTGACGAAGCGCTTTTCGGTCTTGTCGCAGAGCACGCAAGCCACGGCCGAGCTCATGCTGATGACGGCGGTGCTCTATCTCGCGATGAGCTACCCGCTCTCGCTCTTGTCGCGCCGGCTCGAGCTCTCGTTCGGGAGGGCGCTCTCGTGATCGAGGTTCGGGGCCTTTGCAAGCGTCACGGCGCGCTGGACGTGCTCTCCGACGTGAACCTCTCGGTGGCCAAGGGCGAAGTCGCAGCCATCGTGGGCCCCTCGGGTGGAGGAAAGTCGACGTTGCTTCGGTGCATGAACGGGCTCGAAGCGTTCGAGCGCGGCGCGGTGCTCCTCGGCGATCTCGAGCTGACGGCCGCGGCGCAGGGGAGCACGCCGGCCGCGACGTTGCGAGCGGTCCGGCGCAAGGTGGGGTTCGTCTTTCAGCAGTTCAACTTGTTTGCCCACATGCACGCGCTCGGCAACGTTGCCGAGGCGCCCGTGCATGTGGCGGGGATGAGCCAGGCTTCGGCCGAGAAAGAGGCGCGTGAGCTCTTGGCCAAGGTGGGCCTCGCCGACAAGGCGGCTGCGTATCCGCATCAGTTGTCGGGCGGGCAGCAGCAGCGCGTGGCGATCGCGCGTGCGCTCGCGATGCGGCCCGAGATCTTGCTGCTCGACGAGCCGACGAGCGCGCTCGATCCCGTGATGGCGAGCGAGGTCATGGCGGTGGTCTCCGATCTCGCCGACGCGGGGCAGACGATGATCGTGGTGACCCATCAGCTCGGCCTCGTGCGAAGCGTCGCCGATACGGTGCACGTGTTCGCGGGCGGGCGTCGCGTCGAGCATGGTCCCACTGAAGCCGTTTTCTCCGCGCCCGCTCACTCGACGACGCAGGGCTTTCTCGCGAAGCTCCGAACGACGTAGCGCGGGGGTAAGCGAAGCATTCGCCATCGAAGCCGAATCGCTCAAAATCCCATGATTTCAGTTGTTTGCGCCCATCGCCCGGCTGCCTCGGAGGTTTCGGTTTGCCTAAGGTGGCGCGATCCTGTAGGAAAAGCCCCCCAAACCTCACGAGGACGAAGCATGCCGACGGATGCGATTCAATGTAAACCCCTCGAAGTCGCCGTAGCTGATCGCGGCATCGAGCGGGCAATCAAACAGCTCAAGCGCAAGATGGCCACCGAGGGCATCATGAAAGAGCTGAAGCGTCGCCGGCAATACATGAAGCCGTCCGTCAAGCGCCGCAAGAAGGCAGCCGAAGCAGCTCGCCGTCGCCGCAAGCGCGCCAGGATGGAGGCAGGCCTCATTTCTCCGGCGCCGCCGCGGACGCCGGGCGGCGGTGGTGGTGGTGGCGGGCGCGAATAGGCGTCCCGCGTTTCCGGCGCGCTCGGCGCCGCTCGCCTCAGTGAGAGTGAGGGGCGTTGAGAGGTCCGCGGCCCTCGCTGAACATTTCTTCGACGTCGACGGTGCCGTCCGCTTTATGGACGATGACCGCGGACGTGGTGTGGCGCCTCGCCAGTTGCTCCGCGTGATCGATGGCGTCTTCCCGCGTGACGTGAAAGCTCGACGGGAGACTGTCGCCCGGTAGCCCGACCTTCCACACGGCCCCCACCGGAAGCACGTGATAGGTCATCGTGGGACTTTGCATGGCGTTCCTCGCTTTCCCGAGCGGGGCGCGTTGCTCTCGCTCGGTGTGGTGCGTGCGCTCTTGCAGCATTCGTGCTCAAACGGTCATTCGTCCGTCGGGAACGTAGGTCAGAGGCTCACGGGTGAGCGGGCGTGGGGGTTGGGGGCGCCCGCGAAGGGCGGCGCAATTGGGTCCGCGGGCCGATGCTCGAGGGCCTGGAGGGCTGCAGTTTTCCTTCCGTGTTTCACGGTAGGAAAGCAAAGGAGGTTGCCATGGCCACTCTGTCGCGTTGGGATCCCCTGTCCGAGATCGGCCGGATCCAGGATCAGTTTGCTCGCTGGGTGGGCAGAGAGTCGCCCTTCGCGAGCGCGTTCGTGCCCGCTGTCGACATCTACGAGGACAAGGATGCGATCGTCGTGCGAGCGGAAGTTCCCGGCGTAGAGGCCGGTGACGTCAGCATCAATGTCGAAGGCAATGTGCTGACCATCTCGGGCGAGCGCAAACTCGAAGAGGAAGACAAGCGGGACGGCTATCAGCGCATCGAGCGTCTCTACGGAACGTTCAGCCGCTCGTTCGCGCTACCGAACACGGTCGACGCCGACAACGTCGACGCCACCATGGCGGACGGCGTCCTTCGGGTTCGCATCCCCAAGAGGGCGACGCCGGAGCCGCGGCGCATCGAAGTGAAGCCGAACGAATCGCACAAGGCGCCGTCGCAAAAGCACTGACCGCCAAGAACACCGAATATCCCTGGTACTGGGTTTCGGTGGGCGCATGAAGAAAGCGTAGGAAGGGCCGGACGAGGGGGCGGCGGCGAACCAGCTGAACCCCTCAAAGGTCCGAAAGTTCCTCGAGTTTCCGACGCGATCGCATTCAGCAAAATCGATCAACGTCCAAGGTTCGTCACCATGGCAGCCGGCCAATAGACCACGATGGAGGCTGCCGAGGTCGTCACCCTCGGCTGGCCAGTCGTTATTGCGAAGCCATCAGGTCGATGGATCTCCTCGAGACGAGCAAGCTCTCCGAAGTTGTCGAAGGAGAAGTAGGCGCGACACAGTTGCTCGGTGCAACGGATGTCCGAATTTCGGGCCTTAATCCTCCGTCGCTCGCTCTCGAGCTGAAAATACCGAACCGCTTCCGCGGTGATCGACGGACTCACGCTTGCCCTCGACCACTCCTGATAAACCGGCGCGATCTCGCCATCGACCTCATCATCCGTTGGCCGAACTCCCGGCACAGAGGGCGACCCAGCGGTCGGCGCTGTCCCGACGCCTTGTGGAGGTACTCGGGTGATCTCTGTAGGGCGAGGTTCCTCGTTAACGGTCGATGCGGGCTCGTTAACGGTCGATGCGCCGGATGAAGTCACCGTAGCTGCGGGCTCGTCGTATCGGGCTGCCCTGTCGGGCTTGCCATGATCAGGTAATTTCAAGCTATTTATGCCCCAATAGACTACCGGGGAGAGAACGACGACCACCACGATAACACGCGTCAGGGTATCGGAAGAGTTCATGAAACGGTCCCAACACGACGCTTTGGGCTCAAACGCCGTCGCGCGTCGCATGGCAGATCTCGCCATGCATCCAAACAAGAATTCCGTCAAGAAAAAACTAACTGTTGACCATTGCGTCGAGTGCGTCCCTGTGATTCAATCGGACCATACGGCGGTGGGGAAACGAAATGAGGTTAGTCAATGAGCACAGCAAACATGAAGTTGCCGCTCACCGTCCTATTGGTGGGCGCCTGTTCGTCCTGTGGCTCCGTGCCGATGATGGACACCAGGCAAATGAGCGAGCCGCTACAAATGGATCTCACAAGTTTCTCTGAAACGGACTCTTCGAAACCGGTCAACCTGATTACCGCGTCGTCCACGGGCACCGCTCAAGGAAGGGCGACGGGCGCCATTCGACTTCCTTCCGGGACTCAACCCGGAGTCAACTACACTTGCGGAGCGACGTTCGTTTCTCCCCATTATGCGATCACCGCGGCGCACTGCGTAGCCGCCGAGGACACGGACGTGGCCCCGTTTTTCACCGTGGAGCAATACGACACCTCCCAACTCGACGTCGGAAGGATCCCTTTCCAAGGCAAGGTGAATGGGTCGGGCTGGCCGAATTGGTCTCGGGGCATGACTGAGCTCCTGCCGATTGACGGCTATCATGTCACATCGTACACACAATGTTCGGTAGCCATCCGCTGCGATCCAAGGTACGGTAGCGTATCCGGTTGCCCGCTTGACCGGAGCGTCGACATTGCGTTATTCCGGTGCGCCGATCGCCCCGCATCGGCTCCCTGGACAGTCGCCTTCGCCACCGATCAGGTGAGCCCACCGATCAACGAGGTCGAAGTCTGGTGGTTTCATGAATTGCTCGATCTTGCCGATAACTCCTGGGAAACGACGAGCAATCAGCCGCCCGACAACTTTGAGCACTATGGCCAATATTTGGGCGGAGCGGACCGGCCCAACAATTTCCACTATACGATCCCGTCTGCAGCGGCACCGCGCCAACTCCTACCGCTTCGTTCGACGCACTGGGGCAACGGTCCGAACTATCATCGCCTTCCCGACGATCCCTTTTCCCCGACTGTGATATGGACGGACGTACCTGCCTGCCACGGCATGTCCGGGTCGGGATTCTTTCCTCGAGGTTCAACCGCCATGCTTGGGCCGACGATCAACGGCGGCTCAGGCATAGCCAGTCGTCTTTGCGCGGACATGAAGAACAATGCATTGCAGGGCACAGCCCAGTCATCGTATGCGAGGTCGATATATACCGGGGCGTTGTTAACTTCGGCCGTGATGTCCGATCGGGAAAGGTAATCCGTCGTGCCGGTGCATTGTCGAGGTACTATGCTGACGTCGATGCGGTTCGATCCGGTGTCGCTGCTTTCGTTGAGCCTCGCCATCCTGAGCATGGCATGCGGCAGAGAACGATCGGCGTCGACCGTCGGCCAGGCGGGGGACGGGGCAGCAGGCGAAGAGGACGGGGCGCGAGCGGGCATCGACGCCGACGGCCCGAGCCCCGATGATGCGTTGCCGGAATCTCGATTCGACGATCGGTTCGCTGAGCCCGATGCTGCGCTGTCCTCAGGGGGGTCCGTTGCTAGTGGGCCGCCGCGCATGGCAATCGACCGTCCTCGTCCACCGTCGTGGGATCCTCCAATTCGTCTCGGGACATCAGGATGGAGATCGAGCACGGAGACGTTTTGTACACCAAATCGCGGTCTTCTCAACGAATACAGTCTGTGGAGCGACCCTCGTGGGGTATACGTGCTGGCGTCGGATGGTTGCAATCCTCTTGCCGACGCTCCATGTGGCGAAGAGGGCTTTGTTCTACAGGTGAACGATGGCGGTGGATGGCGTCTTCTCTACGATACGGGTGTCGCCGCCACCAGTACGCGTCTGACGGGGTTCGTCGGTGGCCCGCTTGTCATCATCGACAATGGATGTGGCATTGGCTTATTCGACAATGGCACCTTTACGTGCGAAGCGCCGGTGGTATCGGTGGCGCACGTTTTTCCGATCGACGACCAACTGGCTTATGCAACCGACGAAAATAGGCTGCTCCGTCGCGATGCGGGGCGATGGGTGCACGTCGCGACGGTCGACGAGCGGATCACCGCGCTCTGGGCGGACCACGATCGAATCCTGCTGGCTGGCCGGCATCAGGCGGTCTTTGAGAAGCGAGGTGAAGGCCCGATCACGCGCCTCTCGGCCGTACCGGCCGGCGACTACAGCGCGGTATGGGGGTTCGGCACCGCGGAAATTTGGCTCGGCAATACCGCCGCTCAGCTGGTTCATTTCGACGGTTCGACGTGGCTTACCTTCCCCGCCAGCAGCTCCGAGGCAGGAAGCCGAGACGGGATCTCCGGAGTGTGGGGCTCGCAGGGCCAGCTGTACTACTACACCCGTCACGAATTCGGCCGATGGAACGGCACCGCGGTCGAGCTCCTGCTCCCGCGTTTGGCCGGGAGTCAGGGGTCGACGCCGCGACTTTCCTACTTCAGCATTTGGGGCAACTCGCCGAACGAGGTGTTCATCGCCCTTACCGATTCAACGTTCGTGAGCTACGCTTGCGCGGGGCTCATCACGATGTGGTTCGATGGGAACACATTCCATCAATTCTGACGGTGCGCTGCGGTCATCGCGATACACGCGAGGAGCGGGCGAGCTCCGTGCGATCCTGCTCATTCTGGGCGCCATCGTTTCCCTCGAGAGCTGTGGATCGCGCGCTGGACTCGACGAAGTGTTACCGCCGCGCGATCGCGTATTCACGCGCGAAGGGGGGGGACGCACCAGCGCGGACGCCGAAGTCGGAATCGGCAACTCTGAGTCGGATAGCGCCTCCGGCGCCCGCGACGCTGGCCACCCCGACTCCTTTTTGGCCGATGCATTTCGGGATCCGGTCGGCAAACCGTGGCTGAGCGAGTCGGCGAGCCCCCTCAACTGGCGATCGAGCCTACAACCCTACTGCACTGGGGCGGGTTTCGTGACATCGCTCGATCTATGGAGTGACGATCGAGGCGTTTACGTACTAGAGGAATCTTCAGCCGAACAAATTCAGGTCAACTACGGTGAGGGGTGGCAGAATATTTTCCAATCGCCTACCCGTCACACGACCCCGGTCAAACTCACGGGGTTACCCAATGGACCACTCTTCACGTTCGGATCCGTAACTTGCGCCATCCAAGAGATCGCGGATGGCACGAGCCGGTGCGCGTCGGCTGCATCCGCTGCACAGGGAGTCTTTTTCGTACGAAAGGACATCGGGTACGCGGTCGAAGCCGACCGTCTTTATCGATACGATGGGCGGCTGTGGACGCAACGCGGCCAAGCGCTTCCGCTCCGTTCGGGTGACTTCGCCGCACTCTGGGCTGCAGAAGACGTCATCGCCATTGCTTCAACCGCCGGTGGAATGGTGCTTCGCCCAGTCGACCCGCAACCCACGCTGGTAATCAATGAGCCGCTCGAAGCCGTGTGGGGGTTCGCCTCTGACGATTTATGGTTCGCCGCCAAAGCACGAATTAGCCATTGGAACGGGCATGCTATCGACGCCGGCGTGGAAGCGCGAACGTGCGGAGCCATTCGCGGCCTATGGGGCA
>DATEMX010000443.1:0-4091 GCA_035275365.1 Polyangiaceae bacterium
TCACGAGCTCGTGACCGCCCTGCCGGATCACCTGCCAGGGGCCGCCCTCGTAGTCGGTCGCGCCGAGCTCCTGCTTGACCAGCTCGTAGCCCCAGTCGCGGAAGGCGCCCTCGGTGAACTTCATGATGTTGCCCTTGTGGACGATGTTGACGCTCTTGCGCTTCTCGGCGAGGGCATATTCGATGGTGGCGCGCACGAGCCGCTCCGTTCCCTCGCGCGAAATCGGCTTGATGCCGATGCCGCTCGTCTTGGGGAAGCGGATTTTCTTCACCTTCATCTCGTTTTCGAGGAAGGCTATGACCTTCTTGGCCTCCTCCGTCTCGGCGACCCATTCGATGCCGGCGTAGATGTCTTCCGTGTTCTCGCGGAAGATCACCATGTCGACGAGTGACGGATCGCGGACCGGCGAAGGAACTCCCTTGAACCAGCGCACCGGGCGCAGACACACGTAGAGATCGAGCATCTGGCGAAGGGCCACGTTGAGCGACCGAATGCCCTTGCCGATGGGCGTGGTCAGCGGGCCTTTGATGCCGACGAGGTATTTGCGGTAGGCGTCGACCGTTTCGTCGGGCAGCCAGGTCTTGAAGCGGGTGAACGATTTCTCGCCTGCGTAGACCTCGTACCAAGCGATCTGGCGCTTGCCGCCGTAGGCCTTTTCGACGGCCGCGTCGAGGACGCGCTGGCTGGCACGCCAGATGTCCGGGCCCGTGCCGTCGCCCTCGATGAAGGGGACGATCGGCTGATGGGGGACCTCCAGCGTACCGGAGGTCATCGTGATGGGTTCACCTGAGGAGGGTTCGGGGAACAGCGCCATGGGCGCGTGAATGTACCAGAATCCCCTAGAGCGCAAGTCATAGCAGCAGGGTTTTTCCGTTCTCCCGTGCGCACCGCCGCGGCGTTCGAATCGCTCCCCGCGGATCAGGAGCCGTTTCGTGGCGATTTCTTCGTTCGCGCTCGGGCCATTTCCGAGAGCCGGCTCACAATCCCGCGTCCGACCATCGAGAGGAGCTGGCGCTCCAACTCGGAGCGGCCTTCGGGCCTTCCGCCCATCGAGAAATGACTGCGGGCGGGCGAACCACCTTTCAAGTGACCGACGGCGCGGCACGTCACGCGCACGACGCCCTTCGTCGTGGAGGTCGAAAACTCGGTGACCTCGAAGGTGGCTTCTATCGGGCCGTCGCTCGAGGCCCCCCAATCGGCGCCCCTCGTCTGCTTCTCGACGACTTGACGGAGGAACCGCTCGAGCTCGGGACGCTTGTCGTGCGCGCCGAGCGAGATCAGGGTCCAAACGACGCGTGGCGCCTTGACCGAGGGCTGCGCCCCTAGTGCCTCTTGGCCAAAGTCCTGCCCTACTTTGGCCAAGCCCGCGCTTCGCGCGGAGGCGGCTTCGCCGCCTAGCACTCTCCCTTTGTCTTCGGGGGCTTCGCCCCCGCCCCGCCGGGGCAAGCCCGGAACAGGGCCCCACCCCCACGGCACCTCCGGCGCCGATCTACCAGCTTCCTCGGCGCTCCCGAATCTGGGAGCCAAATTTTCGCCGCGCGGTACTAGTCGAATCGCCGGCCCCGCGATCGCCGGCGTCCTCGCGAGCAGCGTCCCCGCGAGAAGCGTGGCCGCCCCAAACCAGCCGAACAGACGCCGCCGCATGAGGCGAGCGTAGGGAACGAAGGCCCGATGGGCCAAGTTCCCGCCTCGTCGATAGAGAAATCTGCGGCGGTCGTGCTTAAGCCTGTAGGCTGAACGCGGTGAGCGGACTCGGCCGAGTGAGAACGCGCCTGCGCGAGGCGTGGGTCCGACTGCGCGGCGGCGACCTCAGCCCCGAGCGCGCGGCAGCTTCGGTGGCGCTCGGCGTCTTCATCGGGTTCGTTCCGCTCTACGGCGTGCAAACGTTCTTCTGCCTGGCCATCGCGCTCCCCTTGCGGCTCGATTTCCCCGTGGTGTGGGCGTCGACGAACCTCGCCAACCCTCTCACGGCGCCATTCATCGTCGTGCTGGAGATCGAGCTTGGGGCCTACCTCACCACCGGCGCCTGGATCAGCGTGTCACGGGCCGACTTTCAGCTCGCCAAGCTCGGCGCGTTCCTCGGCTACGCGATGCTCGGCGGAGCACTGCTCGGCGGCGCGAGCGCCCTCGTCGCCTACCTATCGACCCTCGGATGGATGCGACGAAGGCGAAGGCGCCGTGCTCACTCGACGATGCGCACGCCGTCGACGTAGTACTGCGTTTCGCCGAAGCAGTCGGTGGGCACGCCCCGGTGCTCGGCGTAGTGCAAGATCACCTTCTTGCCAAGCGCTGCGTTCACCTGTGACGCCGTCGCCTCGTCGCGAACCGAAAAGGCCCAAATCGTAGGCGCGAGCCCCGGCGTATACGAGATGGAAAGCTCGCCTTCGTAGGTCTTGCAGATCCAGCCTTTGCGCGAAAATTTTTGCAAGATGCCCGACCTATCGCCGTCGGAATACGACATCTTCAGCATGACGAAGGTGTAGAGCACGAATCCCAAAGTGGGCAAAAGCGCCAACAGGGAGCCTCCCATGATGAACTTCTTGCGAAAATCGGTACCGCGGGTCCCGGCGCCGGCGCGGAGGGGGTTCGCCATGCGAGGCACCGTAACATAGCAATACTGTCTGAGTCTTGGCATCGGCAGATCGCGCTCAGCAGATTTGGCGGCGACCCAAACTCAAGTTACGGCGAGGCCGCCGGAACCACCCGGTCAAGGCAAAGTGAGCCGCCGTGCTTGGCCTCGCTCCGCCGCTGCGAGAGTTCTGCTGCTCGGTCACGTTGAGTGGCCCTATCTATGGCCGCTACGAGGATCGATCTGGTAGCGAGAAATCCAAGGCAGTAGTGACAATTGCAGCGCCAAATGACCGAGGTGACTCAATGCGCGCGCTCGGCATAGCCCGTGAGCTCGAGGTATCCGCTACCTCGAATTGGTTTGCCCGACCGAGTCCCCGTGGCGCGAATCGCCCCTTCCCAGTACCGAAACGACACGTCGAGCTCTTGATCGGCCAGCCACGGCGAAATCTCGAGGTCGAGCCCCTCGGCCGGGACGCGCAATCGGAACGCGCCCGGGTAGACGCCCCCCGAGCGCGGGCTCTTCCAATTCCCCATCGGCACGACTTCCACGTCGGCGAACGAGAGGCGCCGGAGCACGCCGCCCGGCTCGACGATGGAGCCGCTGCTCGACGGATCGGAGAGGCCACCCTTGCCGCGCAGACGGAAGAACATGAGATCGCGACCGTCGTCGAGCTGAAGGCAGAACCAATCCCACCCCGTCTGACCCGCCTCGAGCGCGCTCGTGCTCCATTCTCGGTCCATCCAGCTCGCGCCCCGCACGGCGAAGCTCTCGCCGCGCACGCGCACCGACCCGGTCGTGGGCATGCGCGTCGCGGAGTAGTAGTAAGACGCGTTGCCCAGCGCCTTGCCCTTTTGGCTCAGCCCTTCGTCGCCTTGGAGGACGAAAGCCTTGCCCTGTTCGAGCACGAGGTCGACCGCGTAGTCGCCTTCTTCTGCGCGAACGTGGACGGGGGCGAGCGCGCCGCCAGAAGCGGGCCCCTCTGCGGACCACGTCTCCACCCACACGCGAAAGGGCGAAGCCCGCGCGCCCGCGAGACCGAGCGCGCTTCGTGACGTTCGCTCGAACGCGTGGAACGCACGAGCCGCCACGTCGGAGAGCGCGAAGTGCGCCATATAGACTTGGTTCGTGGCCCACGCGCTCTCGCGCACGGCGCCCGTGGCCGGCGCCAGCGCAAAGCGAAAGACGGTGAATTGGTAGCCGAACCGGCGGCCATCGCCCGCTTCGAGGTTTCCCGTGAAGTACCACCACTCGCTCCGAAACTCCGGGTGGGGGCCGTGGTCTTCGGGAAACCGAAGCGCGCGCGGTGACGTCGCTCGCGCAAAGCCGCGATTGTCACGGGTGGGGCCGAGCGTGTCTATGATCGAGAGCCGCGGCTTCGCCACGTCGGGTGCCGACGGCTTTCGCGTTCGCCACGCGAAAACGGCAGAAGCCAAGAGCACGACCAGGGCCGCTAATACTACTGCTGCAGGCTTTGGCAGGAGCAGATCACGATAGTCCAAAATGGCTGAGACCCAACGTA
>DATEMX010000444.1:0-7496 GCA_035275365.1 Polyangiaceae bacterium
GCCGGCCATCGTCGCGGCGAGCGGCTGCGCGCCGCCCATGCCGCCGAGGCCGGCCGTGAGGAGCCACGGCGCGCGTCCGCTCGATTCGGGCACGCGCGCTGCGCGCGCCTTGCGCGCCGCGACGAACGTTTCGTACGTCCCCTGCAAGATGCCTTGGGTCCCGATGTAGATCCACGAGCCCGCCGTCATTTGCCCGTACATGGTGAGGCCGAGCGCCTCGAGCCTCCGAAACTCGTCGAAGGTCGCCCATCGCGGCACCAGGTTGCCGTTGGCGATGAGCACGCGAGGGGCGTCCTCGTGCGTCCGAAAACGTCCGACCGCCTTACCCGACTGTACGAGCAACGTCTCGTCGTCGTCGAGCGTGCGAAGCTCGCGCACGATGACGTCGAACGCCTCCCACGAGCGGGCTGCCCTGCCCGTCCCGCCGTAGACGACGAGCTCCGCGGGGCGCTCGGCCACCTCCGGATCGAGGTTGTTGCAGAGGAGCCGGAGCGCCGCTTCCTGCACCCAACCCTTGCAAGACAGCTCCGGCCCGCGCGCCGCTCGAACGGTTCGGCCCTCGTTCGTCATGAGAGAGAGGTAGCACGGCGTTCGGTTCGTCAGAAAGTCGGCAACCGGCGGAGCGCATCGGCCGATTGGGCGCGCATGGGTAGATGGCTCGCGATCGTGGCGCTCGGAGCCTGCTCGGGATGCGCCGGCTCGTTCGGCTCGGCTCTTCACGACTACGATCACGGCCGCTACGCCGAGGCCGCCTCTACGCTACGCGAAGCCGAGCGCGACGCGGCCAGGTGGCGAGGCCAAAAGCGCGCACGTTACGCGCTCTACCGAGGCCTCACCCATTTGGCGCTCGGCGATCTGCCTGGCACAGCACGCTGGCTCGGCGAGGCCAAACGGGCCGCCGACGCCGACCCGCTCCTTTTCTCCGACGAAGAAGCCGGCCGCCTCGCGTCCGCGTGGGCCCACCTCCCGTAACCCCGCACACGTTGTCGACGCATGGGCTGAAAGCGTCGAGAGATGAATCCGGCCGTCGCCAAGGCCGCCAAGGCCGCCAAGGGTTGGGGTTGGGTGGTCGTTGTTGGTGCCCGCCAATGGGGTGGTGGCTTAGCTGGCAGGTCTACGGAGCGGAAATAGAAACAATTGGGGGGCCTCTCTCGGTTACACAACAGTCGTTGTGCCACAAGGATCCAACCACCCCCCCTTGGCGAGCTTGGCGGCCTTGGCGGCCTTGGCGGCGACTGAGATCACCTCCAGGCCTCACCAGCCCATCATCCCTCAAGTCCAACGCGGAGAGACTGCGCGCCGCTTCAGTGTGGGGAACCTGGCGCCGTTAGTTCCGTTCGTCCGATTCCATGCACGCCCTTTCTTTGCTCATCCTCGTGCTCGACAGCTGTGCGGTGCTGTACGTGCTTTCGCACTTCGTAATCAATTTGGCGATGGTGGGGGTGAGCCTCAAGCAAATCTCACGCGACTTGAAGAACGAGCACGTGCGACCGGCGCTCACGACAGCGCACGGGCGCTTCTTGCCCCGCATCACCCTCCTCGTCCCGGCCTACAACGAAGAGGTCACCATCGTCGAGAGCATCCGCTCGCTCCTTCGCCTGCGCTACCCGTCCTTCGAGATCATCATCTGCAACGACGGCTCGAAAGATCGGACGGTCGAGACGCTCCGGCGCGCCTTTCACTTCGTGCGAACCGAAATCGAGCACAACGAAGTCTTGAGTACGTCGAAGGTGCGCGGGTTCTACGAGGCGCGAGGCGCGCTTCCGCAGGGGCTCGAACGCCTCATCCTCATCGACAAGGAGAACGGCGGCAAAGCCGACGCGCTCAATGCCGCCATCAACGTCGCACGCGGCGAATACGTCACGAGTATGGACGCCGACAGCCTGCTCATTCCCGAGGCGCTGCTCATGGCCGCCCGCAGCATCGTCGAGCACAAAGAAGGGATCGTCGCCATCGGCGCCCAGGTCGGCATCTCCAACGGATCACGCGTGGAGGACGGGCGCGTCGTCGAGATGCGCATGCCCAAGAGCTGGATCGCGCGGTTCCAGATCGTCGAGTACATGAGATCGTTTGCGCAGGGCCGCGTCGCGCTGGCCGCGATGGATTCGCTCCTCGTGCTCTCCGGCGTCTTCGCGCTCATGCGGCGCGACATGGTCCTCGCCGTCGGCGGTTTTTTGACCAAGGGCATCCGCGCCAAGGTCGGCATCGAGTACTGCGGCGTGGGGGCGCACACCGTTTGCGAAGACATGGAGATCATCGTGCGCTTGCACCGCTATCTCCACGACAAAGGGCTACCCGGCAAGATCGCGATGCTCCCGTTTCCCACCGCGTGGACGGAGTGCCCGGAGAACCTGCGCGACCTGGGCAAGCAACGAGGCCGCTGGTACCGTGGGCTCCTCGAGGTTCTCGTCTACCATCGGCACATCATCTTTCGCCCGCGCTTTGGAGCCATCGGTATGTTCGCCATGCCCTACCAACTCGTGTTCGAAGCGCTCGCGCCGGTCGTCGAGTTCTTGGGAGTCCTCGCGCTCACGGCGACGGCGCTCCTGGGGCTCCTTTCCCCACGCGCCCTCTTCTCGTTTCTGGCATTCGCCATGGCGTCCAACGTCTGCCTGAGCACGCTATCGGTGCTCCTGTGCATCCGATCGGAGAGAGGAACCAGAGGCCACGGTCAGGGGCTCGCCCTCTTTCCGTACGAGCGCCTCTGGGACGCCTCGCTCCTGTTCATCACCGGATTCGTCTCCAACTTCGGCTACCGGCAGTACCTCGTGGCGTGGCAGCTCAAGGGGCTCTGGGACTTCCTCAAAGGCAAGAAGGGCTGGGACAAGTTCGCCCGCAAGGGCTTCGCGCCGGGATCGACATGAGAGCGCTCGAGCAACACACGATCGCCTTCGTGGGTCGGGAAGACGCGAGCGCGTCTTCCCGTGCGGAGAGCTTGCGCCTCGCGGGAGCCACGGTGTGCGTCTTTTCTCCGGAGCGCGACCTCTGGGCGGCGCTCGGGGAAGAGTCGTTCGACGCCTTGATCCTCTTGGTATCCGACGGCGGAGCCGCCGCTTCCGATCTCATCGCGGCGCTCGAGAGCGACGCGCGCAGCAGCACGCTGCCGTTGCTCACCGTCGTAACCCCTCTCGCGTCCGCGTCGGTGGCGGGTGCGGCGACGTCGAAGAGCATCGCGGTCCTCTCGAGCGAAGCCTCGGGCGACGTCTTCGTGCAAGCGGTCGCCGCCCTCTGTTCGGGCGAAAGAACGCTGCGCGCCGTCGAAGAGCAGCATCGAGTGCAGCTCGAACAGTTTCGATCGATCGCCCGGCGCGCGGACGACGCGCGCAGCGAGCGCACCGGCGCCGCCCATGACCTTCGCGCCATCCTCGGAATTGCCTTCGGCTTCGCCTGCAACTTGCGCGACGAAATCGTGGGGCCGATGAACGCCGCGCAGCGAGAGCACGCCGTTCGGATATTGGAAGCCATCCGCGACGCGAGCGCCATGCTCGATAGAACCAAAGACTCGGCGCGCATGCCGCGCGCGCTCCCGGCGACGACGATGCGACCGGAATCGACGAGGCCGACTCGCGCGCAGCGAACGCTCGTCGACCTCGCGGCCATGGCCGAGAGCGTCCGCGGCTCGTTCGAGCGCACCGCGGCGACACAGGCGAAGTCCTTGACCGCCGTCATCGAGCCCGCCCTCGTGTGGGGCGATGCTTTGAAGCTGAAGCAGGTCCTCGTGAATCTGGTGGCAAACGCCGTCAAATACAGCCCGCCGGGCGGCCAGATCGACATCGCCGTGCGCTGGGCAGAGTCGCCCGAAGGCATTGGACCCTCGGCCCGCAAGAAGGCCGAGCTCGTCGTGACCAACACCGGCGCCGAAATCGCCCCCGAGGCGAGAAAGCGCATCTTCGACCGCGGCTTTCGGCTCGGCGAGCACGCTCACCTGCCCGGTCAGGGCCTCGGCCTCGCGATCGTGCAAGAGGTCGTCACGCAACACGGCGGAACCGTCCGCGTCGACAGTCACCCCCAAACGGGCACTTCGTTCGTCGTCTCCCTCCCTGCCGACATGCGCGACCGCACGCGCGATCTCGGCGTGCTCTTGGTCCCCGAGTCGGAGGCGGCCGCGGTCTTGATCGACGCCATTCGCTCGGCGCGCCTCGACGAGCTCGTCGCTATGATGGCCGATCGGCCGCGAGAGTTTCTCGACATGGCGGCCGCCTGTGGCGCGTTCGTAGTCGTCCCGCGCTCCAGGGCAACGCCGCTCTCAGAAGCCCTCGCCGAGATCCTCACGCCCTTCTCGCCACGATCGGAGACGCCATGAAACGCGACGATCACATCCTGCTCGTAGACGACAACCCGCGGGGAGTGGATTTCCTCGACGTTCGGCTGAAACAGCTCGGGTACAGAACCACGATCGCGCAGAACGGAGAGATGGCGCTCGAGTATCTTCGGAGCGATCCTCCTTCGCTCGTGATTCTCGACGTCACCATGCCCGAGCTCAACGGCTACCAGACCTGTCGCGAAATGAAGAAGATCCAGAAGGACCTTCCCATCATCATTCTGACCGGCAAGACCGAGCCCGCCGATCGATTCTGGGCGTTCCAGTCGGGCGCCGACGAGTTTCTCACGAAGCCCGTCGATCCCGGCCTCGTCCTGCAGAAAATCTCCTCGCTCCTCTCCGAGCCGTGAACTCGAGCTGGCTCGCACTCGTCGTCGCCGGAGCCCTCGCCTTCGTCGGGATCGTGCCGGCCATCTTCGTCTTGCTGAGAGAGGCGCATCGGCGCCGGCGCACGCAGCATGCCCTCCTTCGCGTGCAACAAGCGAGAGCGCTCATAGGAGAGGCGGGCGACTCGCGTCTCGAAGAAGTTGTCGCGGGGATGAAGCACTTCGACGCGACGACCGTCGAGCGTACCGTCGAGGCTCTGTTGAGAGAGCCAGACCCGCGGCTCACCGCGTTCGGACGACGCCTCTTCGAGAAGCTCGGCCTCTTGGAGCGCTACGGCGGGCTGCTTCGAAACGCGCCCACGTGGAGCGAACGTCTGCACGCCGCCCAGGTGCTCGGCCACGCGGAGATCCCTGGATCCGTCACGGCCTTGGTAGACACGCTGCGCGACGTCTACGAAGATCAATCGGTGAAGGCGGCCGCGGCCGACTCGCTCGCCCGCATCAAGGAGCCGGCCGTGGTGCCGCTCCTGATCGAGGAGCTACTCCGCGTCGACGAACACGCTACGCCCCGCATCGCCGAGGCCCTCGTGGGCTTCGGTCTGCTCGTCACGCCGGGGCTGCTCGCGTTGCTCGAACACCACGAGCATCAAGCCGCTCGCGTGTGGGCCGCGCGAATTTTGGGTTCGATCGGCGATCCGACGGCCGTCGACGTGCTCGCGGCTCGCCTGCGCGACCGGCACGACCTCTTGCGCATCGCCGCGGCCGAAGCGCTGGGCGCTATCGCCGACGCTCGCGCGCTGCAACCCCTGGTGCAGGCCGCCCTGCGCGATCCGGCGCCGCAGGTCCGCGCCAACGCCGCCGGCGCCGTCGCCAAGATCGCCGGCGAACGAGCCGTCGACGTGCTCGTCGCCGCGTTGTCGGACCCTGACTACGCGACGCGAATACGCGCGCTCGAAGCCTTCGAGAACATCCGGCTGGCGGACACCTCGGCCCTCGAGCAGGCGCTGGGCGACATGAACGGCGAGGTGCGGCGGCGCGCGGCCCTCGCGCTCGAGCGCGTGGGCTATCTCGAGAAGATCATCGGGCAGCTCGGCTCGGACGATCGCAAGATTCAAAAGCGCGCGTACGCCATCTTGCTGGAGCTCGGCAGCGCCGGCCTTGCCGACAGCATCGCGGCCTACATTCAACACGAATCGATGGCCGTGCGGGCCAACGTGGCGCGCGCCACAGGCGAGCTCGGCGTCGCCCGCGTTAGCTCGATCTTGCTCGCCGCCCTCGACGATCGCGACTGGCCCGTTCGCGCCGCGCTTTGCGAATCGATCGGGCTGCTCCGCGCCGACGGCGGAGCTCGCGCCATGGCTCGCATGCTCACCGACCCGGAAGAAAGCGTGCGAGAGGCGGCCGCCCACGCCCTCATGGCCTTTCCCGCCTCCGATCTTCAGCCATTCAAAACGGAAGTGACGGCCGCTTATCAGGGTGGGTCGATCCCGGTGCGCCTCGAGATGGTCGCCATCGCCGGTCGAATCGAGGACGTCGAGCTGTCGGCCTTGCTCGTGCAGGCCACCAACGACCCCAGCGAATCGGTCCGCCTTCGGGCCGTGAAATCGCTCGCCGGAAGGCACGACGACTTGGCCGTCGCGCCGCTCATCGGTTGCTTGACCGATTCGTCGCTCGAAGTGCGGATGGCCGCGGCGAGCGGGCTCGGCTCGGCCACCAGCGTCGAAGCGTTCGAGGCTCTTTTGCGCGCTCTTCCAGGCGCGCACCCCGACGTTCGCGATCGCATCGCGCAGGCGCTGTCGACGGTGCCTCGCGAGTTGCTCCTGCAACGCATCGACGAGGTCGGCGACTCCGACTCGCTCGATCTGCGCCTCGGGATTGCCTGGACGCTCGGCAAGCGCGGCGACACGGCCGGCGTGCCCTTGCTCATTCGATTCATCCGCGACAAAGAGCCGCGGCTCCGCGCGAGCGCCGCGGGCGCGCTCGGGAAGATCGCCTCGACCGCCGCCGTCGATGCCCTGCTCGAGGCGGCGCAAGATCGCGATCCGAAGGCCCGAGCGGCGGTGGTCAACGCGCTCGGCAAGATAGCGACGGGGGATGAACGAGCAAAGAAGGCGCTCGAGCTGCGCCTCCACGATCCAGACGCCTTCGTGCGCAATCGCGCGGCCATCGCGATCGCGCGCGTGGCGGGGGCCAAGGCGGCGAGCGTCATCTGCGCTTCGGAGACCGTTCCCTTGATCGACGACGCGGCCTTCGTGACCGCGCTCGGCTTGATCGGCACCGACGAGACCCTGGCCCCCGCGCTGACGGCGCTCATGGACCCGACCCGCCTCTCGCGGGTGCTCGCCTTCATCGAACGGGAAGAACCTCAGATTCGGGCAGCCTTCTTGGTGAACCTGAAGCTCGAAGACTCGGGCGGTCACAACCTCGACGCGGTGCTCAACCCTGCCGCTCTCGTGATGCAATACGAGCAGCTCTTGCGGAGCAGCAGGGACGTCGCCGAGCGGCAAATGGCCATCGAGGCGCTCTCCCGCATCCGCACGGAGCGGAGCGCGACGATCATCGCCGAAGCGCTGACCGCCGATCCCGCCGAGCCGATCCGCCTTCGCAGCGCGGAGCTCTTGAGCCATCTCCTCGACGACGAAGTGGCCCGCGCGGCGCTCATTCGCGCCATCGCCGATCCCAGCACCGACGTGGCCATCGCCGCCATTCGGGCCCTGCGCGGCGTGCGCAGCACGGCGCTATCGGTAGCGCTGTTTCGCCGTCTCGGCAGCGGGGCAGAGGTCATCAACGACGTCGTCGAAGAAGCGCTGGCCCACGTTCACGAGGACGACCTCGTTTCGTTCCTCGAC
>DATEMX010000445.1:0-5243 GCA_035275365.1 Polyangiaceae bacterium
TCGACGCCGACGAGACGAAAGCCGCGCTGGGGGCCGAGATCGTAGAGATGCGCGCGTAGAACGCCCCGCGCGTAGCCGTTGCCGAGATCGACGACGGCGTAGCGATCGGGGGCGTCGTCAAGGGCGCCGCCGTGGGGCGCGAAATGCGCGAGCGAAGCGCATACCCTGCCGTTCGCATCAGCGGCCACGGTGGGCGCCGCGCTGCGCGAAAATCGTGCTCCGGTGTAGATGTGCGCCGTGTAGTGAAGGCGCTCGGTCGCGGCTACCCCCGTGCTCGCTGCGAGGTCCACTGCGCACAAGCGATCGCCGTCCTCGATGGCGACGTCGGCGATCGGCGAGAGCCGTGAGAGATAGCGTTCGAGGATGCGCTGGCGACGCCCGACCAGCTGCTCGACGAGGTAAGCGCTGTTACGTGGATCGGTGTAGGAGCCCACGCGCACGGCCGCTTCGATGTGCGCCCGCGAGAACCGCGCGATGACGCGCGCGGCCCACGCGCCGTCGCGCTCGGTCATGCGCCCGAAGGTGGGGTTCGGGTAGCCACCACGCCAGAGCTCGGGGTCGAAGTCCTTCGCGCTGAAATAGTGAAAGAGCCGCACGTCGGGATCGATGCGCGCGCGGTCCCACGGACGCGCGATGGCGCCGAGCGTAACGAAGTCTTCGGCGAGGTACGGAATGTCCAAATAATAGGCGTGGTTGATGCGCCGGTTCAGGAGGTCGGGCTCCCACTCGCTGCCGAAGCAGTCGCCGAGATCGATGTACCAATGGCGAATGTGCCCCGGCGAAGCGTCGGGATCGCTCACGTTCTCCGACATCCAGGTGCTCATCGAGTTTTGCTCGCGTGAGTCGAAGTGCCCGAGCCACGCGGCCATGATCCGCGCGCCCCGCAAATCGCGGCGGTCTTCGTGCAAAATCACGTCGTTCGGATCGTCGCTCCTCGTGCCTTCGTATCGGAAGGGACCGAGCGCGCGCCCCGGCAGCCACCGCGAGGCGACCATGCGCACGCGGTCACCCCGGCGCTCGGCGTTGGCCAAGAGAAGGTCGAGCGCCGCCTCGTCGAACGCGCGCGTCGTGTTGGTGTTGTCGGTCACCGTGAGGCCGGGTTTCAGCCGGAGCAGCGACCTGCGCACGTAGACGACCGAGTCGCACGGCGCCCACCAACCCGCCGCGTAGTAGAGGCGTGTGGCGATCGCCGTGGCGCCTGTCGCCTTCTCGCCGAGCCCCTTGGGATCGGCCTTCAACATATAGCGCACGCCCTTGTCGTCTTTGATGCGAAAGCCGGGGTTGGCCCCGTTCATCTTGCCTTGATCGATGACCCACGAGCCGTCGGGGGCGTCCGCGTCGATCGCGCTGTCGCCGCAGAAGCCTTGCTCGAGCTCGGCGAGGGACATGGCGCGAACGCCGATCCGATTCACGAACCAGCTCGAGTCGGGGACCTCGTCGACGCTATTCACGTTCGTCGCTTCGCCGCCGGGGTCGACGGCGAAGAAGCGGCTCAGCGGGCGGAACACGATGTTGTCGGCTCCGTCCCACGCGAATGACGATTCGTAGGCGTCGGGTGTGCAGATCGAGTGCGGCTTGCCGCCCGCTTGCGCTTTCGGATCGGGCCGGCAAGGCGCGGAGACGGGCGACGTGTCGGTGTCCTTCCACATGGGAGCGCGCAGCGGAAAGCGGCGCACTCCGCCGCCGCACGCCGACGTGAGCACCACCAAGAGACTCCACGAAAGAAGCTTGGTCATGCGGCGCTCACCCTTGCGATGCTCGCGTGCGGATGTCGACGGCGATGGTGCGCGGCCGGG
This sequence comes from Polyangiaceae bacterium, assembly GCA_035275365.1. GTDB lineage: Bacteria > Myxococcota_A > Polyangia > Polyangiales > Polyangiaceae > DASWDH01. The sequence goes on from DATEMX010000445.1 coordinate 1,797, forward strand.
CGCCCTCGATGACGGGGCGCGAAGCGTCACGGAGGCGAGCTCGGATCTCGCGACCTTGGTCGCGCCACCATTGTCGGGCGTCGCTCGGGTCCCATTTCTGATAGTCGTCGCAGCGGCGCAGGGTTTCGTAGAGCGCGGACGCACCCTCGGGGCGTTTCTCGGGCGCCTTCTCGAGACAACTCATGATGGCGGCCTCGAGATCGGCGGGGACGGGCGAGTCCGTGCGGCTCGACGGTGGCGTGGGAACGCTATGCACGTGGTGCCCGCAGATCTCGACCACCGTCGGCGCGCTGAAGACGTGCGTGCCCGTCAAAAGGTAATAGCCGACGCAGCCGAGAGCGTAGATGTCGCTCCGCGCGTCGACCTTGTCGGGCGTCAAGACGGCTTCGGGCGACAAGAAGAGCGGCGTTCCGGTGATCTCGTTCACCGCCGAGAGCGAGGGGTCGTCGCTGCGGGCCGCCAGGCGCTTCACGAGACCGAAGTCGAGCACCTTGGCGACGTCGGGGGTCGGCCCTCGTTCGCAGAGGAGGATGTTGGCCGGTTTGATGTCGCGGTGGATGAGCCCGATGCCGTGCGCTTCGTCGAGAGCGTCGGCCACCTGCATGAGAATGTGGATGGTGCGCGCCGCGCTGACGCGGCCGGCGTGCTCGACGAGGTCTTCCAAGTCGATTCCGTCGAGGTACTCCATCGCGTAATAGAAGACCCCTTCCGGCGTTCGGCCGAAGTCGTAGATGGCGATGGTGTTGGGGTGGGTGAGCATGCTCGTGAGCTGCACTTCGCGCTCGAAGCGAACGAGGTTGTGCTCGCCGGCCCGTTGGGGCGGCAGGAGCTTCACCGCGGTGGGACGGCGCAGCATGGCGTGGTGGGCCTTGTAGACGATGCCCATGCCGCCCTCACCGATCTTCTCATCGAGGGTGTATTGACCGAGCTGAGTGGCTTCGCGAACTTGCTGGGTGAGCCCGTAGATGATGTGCGAGACGTAGGTCGGAACGATGATCGCCGGCGAAACCATGAGAAACGCGAACCAGGCGTAGCCCATGGGCCCGGTGGGCGCGTTCTCGAGCGGGTGCGTGGTGTAGTAGACGTACGTCAAGACCACGAGCGGGACGGTGCACCCGGCCGAGAGCCACCCGGTGTGCTTGGCCGAGCACGGGATCATCACCGCGCGCACGATGAGCGTGTTGCCGATCGTCAAGATGGCCAGCATCTCGGGGCGTGCGATGGGATCGAGCCATTGGATGGCGACCGCCACGACCAGCGACAGCGCGAACATGCCGGCGGCATCGATGACGTAGAGCCGGAGCGCGGACCAGTTGCCGCGCGCTCCCACCATCCACTCGATGCCCGACGTGAAGGCGTTGAGGAGGAGGGCCGCGGAGAAACCGTAGTAGAAAATATGCAGTGTGAAGCCGCCGTCGACCCCGAGAAAACCGATGACCAACGTCGAGAAGACGTAAAAAAAGACGTTGAGCACGAAGCCAAGGCGGCCGAACGACGCGATGCGTGATTGGAGGAACGCTCGCCCCTCTTCGGTGTCGCGCGGCACTGTCCCCATCGCGAGGAAGGCCGACGTCGACGGGTGCATCGAGGGCGAACGGCTTCGCCGGTGCGAGGTACCGTCGAGAAAGCCGCCGTCGCTCATCGTCCGAGGCCCATGTTTGACACCGTTCGTCGCCATTTGTCGAGCGCTTGAGCGTTCCCGCACGGACACGTGTCCGGCCGAGCAACATCTGACCGCCGTCGAACGTATCAAACGGTGCGTTTCGTTGCAGAGGCGGACGCCCTTCGGCGGGTTTACCCGTTGGCACGAGCGCTGCACTCACGACCGCGATGGGAAACGGCGCCAATTTCGCCGTTCCTCGGGAGGAAAACGTGAAGACCCGAAGCGCCCCGCTGCCGTGCCCCGTCGTCGACGTTCCGAGACGCCGGCCGGCGGCCGGTCTCGTCGCCGAAGGCGATTTGAACGGCTTCGTCTCCCGAACCAACTACACTTCGGGTGGTTCTAACCTCATGATGGGCGAATCGATCAAATCGGCCTTCGGTCCGGAAGCAGCCACCCGCACGATGAAGCCGTCGCGCGCAAGGGCGATGTGCACGTGCGCGGGCGTCCTCGCGTTGGTCGCCGGCGCTTCGGTCATCATCACGTGGTCGTCACCGACGCTCGGCATCGCGCTCGTGGCTTCGATGGGCATGGCGGTGTCGTCGGCGGCGCTCGTGTTCGGCTTGGTGGTGGTCCCCAAGCTGCGGGCCTGCGGGCGGCTCGCATCCGGGCTCTCCGAATTCACCGAACGAAAATTCAGCGCACGTCTCGGCCCTGACGGTGAGCGCGTGCTCGGCGAGCTCGCCGCCCGGTTCGACGCCGTGGGCGCGATGCTCGGCTCCGAGCAGGGCGACTCGGCGCAGCGCGAGCTGCTCCTGCGCACCATCGTGGGTAGCGCCCCCATGGCCATCGTCCTCTACGGCGACGCGGGGCGCATCGTCTATTCCAACGACGAAGCGCGCGAGTTGTTCTTCGAGGGCAAGGCGCTCGAAGGCCACAATTTTCTGCACATGTTGAAAGATGCCCCCGGGGCGCTGCGCGACGCGCTGCTCACCGACACCGCGGCGCTCTTCACCCTCGAAGACAGCGAAGATCGCGAGTCGTATCACCTGGCGAAGCAATACTTCGACATCGACGGCGAACCGCACACGCTCGTCATGGTAAAGCACCTTACGCGCGAGCTCGGCCGGCGCGAAGCCGAAGTCTACAAGCGTGTCATTCGCGTGATCAGCCACGAGTTCAACAACTCGCTGGCGCCCATCACGTCGCTCATTCACTCAGCGCGCCTCATCGCGAAAAAACCCGAACACTTGCCCAAGCTCGAGAGGGTGCTCGACACCATCGAAGAGCGCGCCACCCACCTGAATGGGTTTCTCGAGGGATACGCGAGCTTCGCGCGCCTTCCTCGGCCCAAGCCGCAGGTCGTCGCGTGGCCCAAGTTTCTCGAGGGCGTCAAGGCGCTTTGGCCCGCCGTCGAGGTGGGGCCGCCGCCTTCGCGCCCGGGCTATTTCGACGCCGCGCAGATTCAGCAGGTGCTCATCAACCTCGTCAAGAACGCCGATGAGGCCAAGGGGGCGCGGAGCGACGTCGGTATCACGGTCGAATCGACGCCAGATGGTGGAACGCGCTTCCTCGTCTCCGATCGCGGCAACGGCATGAGCTGCGAAACCCTGAAGAACGCGTGCGAGCCGTTCTTCTCGACGAAAGAGCGAGGGTCGGGCGTGGGGCTGGCGCTCTGCCGCGAAATCATCGAGGCTCACAACGGCAAGCTCCGCATCGAGGCCCGCGCCGGCGGGGGCACCGTGGTTTCGTGCTGGCTCCCCGGGCAAGACTCGTCATTTTCGTCGCGCACCTCCGGGCGCCTCACGCTCACGCGCGGGTGACGATTGTCGTCCGAGGCGGGCCGG
>DATEMX010000446.1:0-3652 GCA_035275365.1 Polyangiaceae bacterium
CCTTCTTTTCGTGAATGCGAAGAGCGATGCCCTCGACGATGGCCGTCTTGCCGACGCCAGCGTCGCCGATGAAGAGTGGGTTGTTCTTGCGGCGGCGCGCGAGGATTTGCACCGCGCGGTCGACCTCGTCCTGCCGCCCGATGAGCGGATCGATGTAGCCTTCGGCGGCTTTCTGGGCGAGATCGATGCAGTAGGTTTCGAGGGGATCGCGCTGGCCGCCCCCGTCGCTTTCTTCGGTGGTTTCTTCACTGGCTGCCGCGTTGCTCTTGCGGTCTTCGGGGGCGTCGCCCGTTTTGCTGACGCCGTGCGAGATGTAGTTCACGACGTCGAAGCGCGTGACACCTGCCTCTTGAAGGGTGTGGGCGGCCACCGAGTCGGCCTCGGCGAACATGGCCACCAAGATGTTGCGGCCCTTGACCTCGTCTTTGCCGGCCGAGCGGACGTGGTTGGCGGCGCGCTGCACGACCCGCTGAAAGCCCACCGTAGGGCTCGGCGAAACGTCGGCATTTTCGCTCACCTGAGGGACTTCGTTGTCGAGGAAGCGGTCGAGCTTGCGTCGGATGGCCTCGACGTCGCCACCCGAGCGCTGAATGACGCGCGCGCAATCGGCATCGAAGAGGAGCGCGAAGAGCAGATGCTCCACGCTCATGAACTCGTGGCGCCTTCGCTCGGCCTCACTAGCGGCGAGCCCAAACGCGATCTCGACCTCGGGGCTAACTCTCATGGGCAACGCTCACCATCCCGCTTGGTTACCAAGTGTTCACCATCTCGCTTACTCAGGCTCGGCCGTGACTTTGAGAGGCATCATGTGCTTCTTGGCGTACTCGCAGACCTGCAAGGCTTTCGTCTCGGCAATGTCCTTGCTGAAAACGCCGGCCACCCCGTGACCTTTGTGGTGCACGCTCAGCATGATGTAGGTGGCCTCGGTAATGGAGTGCTGAAAGAACTTCATGAGGACGTGAATGACGAAGTCTCTCGTCGTGTAATCATCGTTGTGAAACACCACCATGAACCGTGGGGCTTTTTTCAGGCGGGAGACGGTTGCGACGTCTCCCTCTTTTTCAGGTGCCTTACGCGGGTCCGCCATCGGGGCGGGTCAAGATTAGCAAGGCAAGGGCCAGACACCAGCTCTGCCCCCGATTTCCGCGGGCGAACGAAGGAGCCACGACAGTAACGGCGCGAGATGGTGTAGACACCGGGGGAAAGCTAGACTCTCGCGCTCCATGTCCACGTCGTCCACGTCCTTGGCACCTATCGCGACCGGCACCCTGCTAGCAGGGCGCTACGAAGTGCGCCGAGAGCTCGGGCGCGGCGGCATGGGCATCGTGTACTTGTGCCGGGACACGTACAGCGGCGAGTCCATCGCGCTCAAGCGTTTGTACCGCGCCGACGCCAAATCCAACCCCGAGGACGTTTGGTGGTTTCAGCAAGAAGCCCGTTGCCTCGCGTCGCTCGACCACCCCACCATCGTGAAGGCGCGCGATTTCGGGATCCTCCACGACTCGTCGTCGCCGTTTCTCGCGATGGACGTCGCTTCCGGCAGGTCGCTTTTGTCGTGGCTCGAGATCGGAGCCATCCCCTGGCCGTGGCCCTTCACGGTGCTCTATTCGTTCGTCGAGCAAGTCTTGGCGGGGCTCGCCCACGCGCACGCGCGCGGTGTCATCCACGGCGATCTCAAGCCGACCAACCTCATGCTCGATTTTCCGGGGGCGAGCAGCATTCCTCGGGTCTTCATTCTGGACCTCGGGCTCGCTTCGCTCGTGCGCGATCCGGTCGATCATCGGCTCGACGGCCAAGAGGGTTCGCCGCCCGTCGTTCGGGCCGGCGCCGGCACCCCCGGGTGGATGGCCCCTGAGCAAATTCGGCGCGCCACGACGCACTACGGCCCGGCGACCGATCTCTACGCGATCGGAAGCATCCTCTACCACCTGCTCTCGGGGCGCGAACCTTTTACCGGAACCGTCGAGGAGATCCTCGAGGGCCACCGCAACAAGCCGCTGCCCGAATTTACGCTGCCGAGCAACGTGCCCGTCGAGGTCGGGACCTTTGTCCGCACCCTCATGGCCAAGCGACCGTGGCAGCGCTTCGAATTCGCCGGCGACGCGCGGCGCGCTTGGGAGCGACTCGCGCCGCCCACCACCACCGAGTCGTGGGACTTTCGCTTCACGCCCGATCCCGGCGCCATCCAGGAGATCTCGTCCGTCGAAGAGGTGCGTTCGCGGGCTGACTCGGTTCCGGTCGAAATCGCTACCTCGTCGGCCACGGCGCTTGGTCTCCTCGGACTGCGGCCGAGTCCGCTGGTGGCCAGAAACGAAGAACGCGCCGAGCTGCGCGCCATCGTCGAGGAATCACTTAACCCCCACGGGCGCTTGCAGAAGCTCGTTCTCCTCTATGGCGAAGCGGGCGTGGGCAAGAGCCGCCTCGCCGAATGGCTCTGCGAAGAAGCGCACGAGCGCGCGCTCATGGTCCCCCTGCGCGCTCGCTACCGCAAGATCCCGGCGCCCATGGACGGCATCGTGGGTGCGGTCAACTCGCACTTCGGCTTGGAGCGCGCCGATCGCAACCTCGTCGAGAAAACGCTGCTCAACTGCTGGGAAGTCGCCAAAGACGACGACGACGGCAAGACCTTCGTCGCCGCGGCCGCCGAGTGGCTAAGGCCGTCACCGCCCGATCAGGTCGTTCCCCTCGGGCCAACGGGCAAGCGTTTTTTCTTCGACAACCCCGACGTTCGTCGCAAGACGCTGATGCGCATCCTCGAGAAGATCGGGCAGCGCCGCCCGATCTTGCTGTGGCTCGACGATCTGCACCTCGGATCGCCGCGCACCTTCGAGACCGTGGCCAAGCTGCGCCAAGACTTGCCGCTGCAGCGGTTCTTGATCGTGGCGACCGCGCGGAGCGAGGCCATCGCCGTCGACAGCGACGCCCTCGCACGGCTCGAATCGCTGCGCCTCGACTACAGCGGGCGCGTGATCGAGCTCCGACCCTTGTCGTCGGCCGACACCGAGCGCCTCTTGCTATCGTCTTTGCCCCTCGAAGAGCCGGCGGTGAAGCGCGCCACTTCGCGGAGCCGCGGCAACCCACTCTTTGCATTGCAGCTCTTGCACGCGTGGGCCGCGGGCAACCGCCTGCAGATCAGCGGCGGCATCTACAGCGTGCCTCCCGCGTCGCTCGAAGAACAGCCTGGGTCTACGGCAGAGCTCTGGGACGAGCGCATTCTCGCCATTGCGCCCGACTTGCGCCGCGCCGCCCACGCGGCCGCGGCGCTCGGTGGTGACATCCCGCTCGTGTGCCTGCGTGCGCTCCTGCAATCGCTCGACATTCCCACCGCGCCGGCCATCGAGGCGCTGCACCGCGCGCAAATCCTCATCCCCGCGGCGCCCGGGCGGCTGCGTTGGCCGCACAACTTGCTGCAAGAGCACCTCTTGTCGCGGCAAATGGAGAAGTCCGACGCCAAGATCGTCTTTCGGCGCGCCTCCGACGCGCTCGCGCTGCATCCGGCGGCCGGCACGAGGCGCATCGTCAGCCATCGGGTGACCAACCTGCTGCGCGCGGGCGACGAGGTGGCCGTGGCCGAGCGCGTGCTCGAGTTCGTCGAGAGCAATTGGCGCCGCGTGCGCGACGTCGGCGCCACGCTCAACGACCTGAGCCGCCT
>DATEMX010000447.1:0-8013 GCA_035275365.1 Polyangiaceae bacterium
GTCTACGCGCCCGCGTGGGCTCCCGCCGCGCTCGCGGGTGTTGCAACGCTCCCCGAGGGCGGCCGCATCTCCGGCCAAGACGAGGGCAAACCTTTCTTCGCGTTCGTCGGCGACACGCCGAGCGAGGCCAAGCAGCGCAAGAAGGCCGAGAAGATTTACGGCGAAGTCGTCGTCGTTTCGCTCACGCAAGTGCCCAAGGCGCTCTGGCCGCGCGTCCTCGCTCCCGACGCCGAGAAGGTGGGATCGCTCACCGAACCGCGGGCCTTCAATTTGATGTTCAAGACCTACGTCGGGGCGACCGCCACCGAGACCGACGTCGCCTATCTGCGGCCCGAAACGGCGCAAGGCATCTTCGTGCAGTGGAAGAACGTGATCGACACGACGCGCGTTCGCGTTCCGTTCGGCATCGCCAACACCGGCAAGGCCTTTCGCAACGAGGTCACCCCGCGCAACTTCACCTTCCGTTCGCGCGAGTTCGAGCAGATGGAGATGGAGTTTTTCTGCCATCCAGAAGAAGCGCGCGAGTGGTACGCGTTCTGGCGCGACTCGAGGATGGCTTGGTGGAAGAGCCTCGGGCTCGAGGGGAGCAATCTAAAGCTCCGCGAGCACGACCAAGACGAGCTCGCCCACTACGCCAAAGACGGCGCGGGCACGAGCGACATCGAGTACCGCTTTCCCTTCACGTTCCCCGGGTTCGGCGAGCTCGAGGGCATCGCGCACCGCAGCGATTTCGATCTGCGGCAGCACCAAGAGTTCAGCAAGACGAAGCTCGAGTACTTCGACACCGAGCGCGGCGAGCTCTTGCCCAACGGCTCACGCAAGGGCGAGCGTTACCTGCCGCACGTCATCGAGCCGGCCGCCGGGCTCGACCGCGGCGTCCTCGCCGTGCTCTGTGAGGCCTACACCGAAGACGCGTCGCGCCCGAGCCCCGAGCTGATGAAGATCGCGCCGCGCCTCTCGCCCATCAAGGCGGCGGTGTTTCCCCTCGTCAACAAAGACGGCATGCCGGAGATCGCCGAGAAGCTCACGCGCGAGCTCACCGCGACGTTCGGCAAGATCGGGTTCATCGAGAGCGACGCCAAGGCGAGCATCGGCAAGCGCTACGCGCGCATGGACGAAGCGGGCTGCCCCTATTGCTTTACGATCGACGGCGACACGCTGAAAGACCAAACGGTCACCGTGCGCGATCGCGACACGGGTCAGCAAGAACGCATCTCGGCCGATCGAGCGAGCGCGTATTTGGCGGAGAAGCTTCAATAGGCGAAGTCCCGATAGCCTTTGCCCGCCTCGCCCGGTCATCGCCAAGCCGCTAGGCCGCCAAGGGGGGGCTGCCCTGAATTTCTGGGAGGCCATGCGAAACTGGACATGCTAAAGGCATGGTTCAAGGCAACAGAGCACGATAGAAACAAGGCTTGTGGGTAGTGAAATCTCAATGGTCACCGCGCGTCTGTGGGGAGAGCGGCCTTGCCCGTGAAGAGGTGAGCACATTCAGGGCGAGGTGCGGGCGCAGCGGAATCCTATGAAGCTGGCTCCCGCGCCGGCAGCGCTGTTCAATCGGTCAGCGGACCGGAGCGCGCCATAGACGTGCTTCCAACTGCCGCCGCGAAACACCCTCCCGGACAAGATCTCGCCGACGGTGGTTGCACAGTTGACGCATGGGGATGTCGTGTATTCTGCGAATAAGTCGAACGTCCATTCGGCCACGTTCCCGCCGAGGTCGGCGTGGCCCCACTGGCCATTGCCTTTGATCGTCGACCCCACCGCCACCGGTGCTCCGGAACCACCCGCGCAATATCCGCTGACGTAGTGATTCGCGTAGGTACAGTCCGGAAAGGGAAAGCCCCAGGGATACCGCCGCTCCTCGAAACCCGCGGCCGCGTGCTCCCACTCGGCTTCGGTCGGCAAACGACCGCCGTCCCATGCGCAGAACGCGAATGCCGTGTACCAATTCACGCAATTGATGGGTTTGCTTTCATTGGCGCCAGGGGTGCTGGTCCACGTCCCCAACCCTGACTCGCAGTTCAGCCACGACTCGAAAGTCGCGCGGTCGGCCGGCAAGAACCCGTTCGTCCAGCCGGTGCCTTCGATCAGCGGATGTTTGCCGGCACCTTGCGGCGGTGCGCTCGCAGCGCTGCTCACGTAGGCGTCCACGAACCTCCGGAACCTTCCTACCGTGACCTCGTATTTGTCCAAGCGATAAGATGCCACCGTCGCCGAGTGTTCGGGCCCGGAAAATTCGTCACCCATCACGAACGTGCCCTCCGGCACGACGATGGAGGTGCAGCAACTTTCGCCGTTGCACTGTAGGCCTCCCATACACGATTGCCCCGAGACCCCGTAGGCCGCCGCGTGACCGTCGGAACCACTATCCGCGTCCGCGCTCCTGCCATCGGTCTCGGCGCCATCACCCTTCTCGGCGCCATCACTCTTCTCGGCGCCATCACTCTTACTGACACCGTCAGCGCCATCTGCACCGTCCGTCGAGGCATCGAGACTAGCGTCCCACCCCAGGCTGCCGCTCGCTCCCCCCCCGGTGCCACCCGCCCCGAAAACTCCGCCTGCGCCGCCCGATCCGCTTGCTGCTTCCTGACTGGCGTCGGCTCCGCCTCCATGCCCTGAGCCGCCGGACGTAACCCCTCGATCCTCGCTGGCGTCGACGCGGCCCGTCCCTTGTCCGCCGGCGCCAGCGCCGCCGTTGCCTGCAGCCGAATCGTTGGACCCGCAGCTCACTGCGGCGAGGCAGACGAAGGAAGCAATCGTTGCTCGGACGTTGGAGGATTGACGATGAAATAGATCCGTTTCGACGAGTAACCGCATTCTCCCATGGGAACTGGTTTCGTTTCTGCTGTCAACCGAACCTTCTCGGCGCGCGGGCCCATAAGTCGGCCTTCGGTGCTACTGCTGCCGCGCCGGCGAAGCACTATTCCAACGTCCATGGACGTCGTGGGCACGGCTTCGGAGGTCCCCCAAGGCAGTCGTAACGAAAACCCGCGCGGCATCGGGATCCTGCGCCTTCTGTCGGAAGACTTTCGAACCTACGATCACAACCCGTTCGAACCAGGCTTTTGGGCGGTCGCGGTGCACCGTTTCGGCAACTGGCGCATGAGCGTGCGGCCCAAGGTCCTGCGCGCTCCCCTCAGCGCCCTTTACTTCGCCTCTCACACGGCCGTCAATTGGGTGTGGGGGATCGATCTCGGCTACACGGTGAAGCTCGGGCGGCGCGTGCGCCTGTGGCATCACGGCGGAATGGTTTTGACGGCCAAGGCGATCGGTGACGACGTGGTGATTCGTCACAACACCACGATGGGCATCGCTCACCGCAGCGATCTCAAAAAGCGTCCGACCATCGAAGACGGCGTCGACATCGGCGCGGGCGCGTGCATCCTCGGCGACGTCGTCATCGGCCGAAACTCGATCGTGGGCGCCAACGCGGTGGTCATCAACTCCTTCCCCCCCAATTCCCGCGTCGCCGGCGTCCCCGCCCGCCCCATCCGCCGCCGCGAAGAAACCAACGGCGCAGCGTGAGACGCTCCCCAGTCTTGGCACACCCCCAACAGAAACCCACCACACCCCCTAAACCCTTGGCGGCCTTGGCGGCCTTGGCGATGACCGAAATCATCTCCAGGCCCCCTCAGCCCAGTCGTATCCCCGCTGCTACTTGCTGACGCGACTGGGCGCGGGTTCGAGGAGGAACCAGTGCGTGGGGACGCCGCGCGCGAGCGTGAATACTTGCTCCTGGCCGCGAAGCACGGGGAAAATGGGCGCGAGCGCGCCCGCCGTACCCGAGGGCGGGTTGGCGCGCGGCGAGAGCGGGACCATGCGGAGCGGTTGCGACGAGCGCACCGCGAGCGCGCCTTCGATCGGTTCGGCCAAGAACGGTAGACTATCGCCGCTCGCCGCGACTTGCCCTACGACCGTGAGCAACATCTTCTTCGACGTCGCGAGCGGCTTGCCGTCCAAGCTCGTAAGAGCCACCGTCGCCTTCGGCGTCTTCACGTCGAACGTCACGTCGTGAAGGGAGCATGACCGTCCTCCGATCCATCCCATCGCCGCCTGCGAGAGCGGCGTATCGATTGTCTCCACGCCGAGGGACCAATCGCGCTTGATCTCGCCGGTATCCGACACGACGAAGTCTTGGCCCGCGGGGATGAAGTCACGCCCGAGATCGCGAAATGGCGTGGCACCGCCGTCCCTAAACGAAAGCCCGGCGTCCCACGAAAGCTCGGGGATGTCGGGGAGCCCGATCACGAGCCGGCTCTGTTCGACGGCCGTGCGGATGGCAACGCTCGTGTCGGGGCTGGTGCTCGCGTAATAAAGGTTCTCGCGCGTGAGATCGAGACGGTAGGTCTTTCTGGCTTCGTGGACGTGGGCCTGACGGAACATCAGCGCCGCGGCGGGCATGAGCGCCGTCAGCGCCGGATCGTTCCAGCTCGACCAGGTGTCGGGCTTTTCGGGCCGTTCGATGCTGGTCTGCGCGTAGCCGTAGATCATCGGCGCGTCCCATCCCTGGAGGGCGGAAACAGCGGCCATGTAGAGCGGCGCGACGAACCTGTCGCGGCTCGGGTATTCGACGTTCCACTCGGTGATCGAGAGCGGCTTGCCGGCCACGTGCGCGGCGGCGATCCATGCCACGAAATTGGCTTCGTAGCGGGGGTTTTTGCCGAGCGACTCGGCCTTGCCGTACGAGTGCACGTCGACGATGTCGCCGCTCGCGAGCGAAGGCAGACTGTAGAGTGCTTCTTCGCCCCAGAAGCTCGTCGTCGCGACGAGCGACTTCACGCCGGCCCCGCGGAGCTTGCTCGTGGCGCGCTGGTCGTAAGCGTGCTCGAGCTCGGCGAGGACGATTTTGCCAGGACCGGGCTCCCACGACGCCAGGCTCCCCGCGAGCGGCAAACCCGCGCGACCAGCGAACTCTTTTACACGCGCCGCGAACAGCTTCGCGTGCACGGGGTTGCCCTTGTCGGGGGCCATCTGCGGCGCAAAATGGTGGGAGAGATCGTTCTCGTTGGTGAGGAGCACCCCCATCACCGCCGGCTCGTCGATGTAGGCCGTCTTCGTGTACGGGTTGGTTCGCGTAACGTAGTCGGCGGCGAACGTTTGCATGAGCTTTTCGATCCGCGGGTTCACGTAGTTGAAGCCCTTGCCCGACCCTTTCTGCTTGGCGAGCTCGGCAAACCCGTCGATGCCGTCGCCGGGCAAGAATTGGCGGCCCACGTGGAGATCGAGCCACACGTAGACGCCTTCGTCTTTCAGGCATTTCACCCACCAGTCGATCGAATCGAGCGCGCGGGCATCCAACTTCTGTGTCGTGCCGCCCGATCGATCGAAGACGTTGGGGCTCACCCAGTCCGAGTCGTGGTGATGGATCCGGACGAGGTTGTACCCGAGCGCGGCGATGCGCTTCGCTTGACGGGCCACGTCGTCTTTGGAGCCATGGTAGAGGGCATAAGCCTGGACGTTGGCACCCCAGAACCGCACCGGCGTGCCGTCTTCGAAGACGAGGCGGTCTCCTTCGGCCTTCACCCGCCCGCGCCGCCCGGCGGGCTTCTCGTTGAGAAAGCTCACGTCGACGGGCCAAGTGTCCCAATCGAGCGTCTGCGGGTACCATGACGACCGGTCGCCGTCGCCGTAGCGCTCGTCGACCGACCGCCGAACGGCGCCGCTCCTCGGCAGGCGCACCTTCATGACGACGTTGTGCGCGCCGGGTCGAATGGTCTTCCCCACGAGAAAGCAGCGCACGACGCTCTTTTGGTTCTGCTCGAAGAACAGCGCCGGCAGAGGAGGATCGAACGACACTTCGAGCACGTCGCCCGAGGCGAGGTCCCACCGAAATCCACGTTGGCCCGACGTCAAGTAGGGGTCATGTCCGCGCGTCGGTGCTTTGGCGTCGAGCTTCAACGCGAACTCGAGCCCGCCGCCGACCACGCCGTCGAACGATTTGCGCGCGATGACGCCGAACTCCGCGGCGATCTCGCCGGGGCCGCTCTTCGCCATTTTTCCCGCGATCGCGAGTCCGAGCGCGTCGACGTCGATCTCGAACGTGGTCTCGCCATTCTTCGAGCGCACGTTTTTCACCGCGGCGTCGGCCCACGCGAAGTCAGCGCCCCAGAAGAGGTATTTGAACGAGGCAACCTCGGCGCCGCGGTACTTGATGAGCAACGTGCCACCGTCAGCGGGTTCGACGGTCCAAGCCGCGGCCGGCGAGGCGTCGTCGACGGCGACCGTCGACGCGTCCACCTCCTCTACCAGGTGCGGCGATGGCGGGGCGACCGACGCCGCCGCCGTCGCCATCTCGTCCTGCGGCGGCCGGTGCTTCGAGCACGAAACGACGGTCGTGAAGAGCGCGCTCGCTCCCAGCACCTTGTTCATCGCTTCGTTCATCGCCTCCCCGTTGCTTTCGCGTGCACGACGATGCTGCCCAAGAAGCGAGGCGATCCGATCTGCTCGATCGATTCTTCGGCGCTCGAGATCTTGGTGCGGCCGAGGCCCACGCACAGGAGTGAACTGTCGGCGGCCTGGGCGATGGGCACCGTCGCGGGGTTCTCGAAGACCGACCGCAGGGCAATGAGAATCCGTTCGCCTCCATAGACGTGTGCCCTTACTTCGTCGATGACGGAATCGATGTAAGGCAAGGTCACGTTGCGCAGATCGGCGAGCCCGATGGGCAATCCGCGATGTTGCCAGCCTACGTCGACGAGCGCCTGCGCGACCTCGAGCGTGGGGACGCCGGGGCTCGCCGGGACGATGGCAAGCGAACGCCATTCGCGCGACTGGATCGCGAGCCAGATCTTTTGCCAACTCGGGTCGTTCCAAAATTCGCGCAGCGGACGGGGCAGCTCGGTCCGGGCAAGCGAACGGTTCCCACTCGAGACTTCGCGGCGTCGTCCTGGGGTCATCCGCGGTTGCCCGAGCGTGCGGCCAAGGCCAACTGCAAACAAGTTGCCCGTTCGCCCTAGAGAAGACAGCCTATGCTCGCCCTTACATGACCGACGACGACTGGGTACGCGAATACGAGGATGGGGAAATCGTCCCCGGCACGCCCTATCGGGTCGTGCGCCTGCTCGGGGTGGGTGGAATGGGGTCGGTCTACGAGGTCGATCACATCGAGCTCGGTCGCCGCTTCGTGCTCAAGTCACTGCTGCGAACGCTCACGTCGCGGCAAGACCTCATCGCGCGCATGCGCAACGAGTGGCGAGCGCTGGGACAATTGCAGCATCCGAACATCGTCGACGTGACCAACGCGGGTAGCACGATCACCGGGATTCCTTACTACGTGATGGAGCTCCTCAACGGAGAGACGTTGAAAAGCCGCATCGAGCGGAGCGGCAAGATGCCTCTCGGCGAGGCCGTGCGCATCGCCGTGGGTATCCTGCGCGGCCTCGGTGCCGCGCACGAGATCGGGGTCATCCATCGCGACGTCAAGCCGGCGAATGTTTTTCTCACGCGGCACGGACAGGTCAAGGTCTTGGACTTCGGCATCGCGCAGACTCGCATAGAAGGCGCGCCCAAAATCACGGCCCAAGGGCTCGCGATCGGCACGCCGCGCTACATGTCGCCCGAGCAGGCCGCTGGCGACAAAGCCGGCGTCGGCTCGGACCTTTATGCAGTCGGCCTCGTCCTCTTCGAGATGATCGCGGGCGAAGGCCCCTTCGACGACCTGAGCGACAAGACGCAGCAGATGCTCGCTCATCTGCATCGTCCGGCTCGCCCGCTCTCCGACATGACGCCGGTGCCAGCCGAGGTCGAGGCCATCGTTCGACGCGCGCTCAACAAGAAGCCCGAAGAGCGGCCGGCCTCCGCCGATGAAATGGCCGACGCTTTGACCCCCTTCGCCGCGCCCGATCCGCCGGTTTCGCGCGACGGCGCACGCATCTCGACGCCCACGCCTTCGGGCACCTACGTGGGCGGCGCATTTCCGCCGGCGAGCGCCGGCCCGTGGGGGCAAGCAACGAGCGCGGGCCGCCGCTCGTCCCGCCCTCCGCCGCCCCCGTCGCGCCCGCCTCCCGCGTCGCT
>DATEMX010000448.1:0-3895 GCA_035275365.1 Polyangiaceae bacterium
ATTGCGTGATGTCCGCGGCCATCTGCGCTTGTGCGATGGCCTCTGTTTCCAATGCCCATGCGGAGCCCAACGAAGGACCCCGCACTCCTACGGGCCCCAACACCGATCTCATCGGGATCGGCATCTTCACGATCGCGGTGCCCTATTTCGCGTCCGTCGGGGTCGCCATTACAAGCAACGATCAGGACAAATTGATGATACCCGTCGCCGGTCCGTGGATGTCGCTCTACGATCGGCCGTCGTGCGGTAGCAAATACGCTCCGTGCGGCGAGATGGAGGACTTCTACAAGTTTCTCCTCGTGAGCGACGGCATTCTGCAAGGGATCGGTGCTCTCGAGGTGCTTGCTGGCCTCGCGTCGCCTGCGCCGTCCTCGTCGCAAACTGCAGCGGTCAAGCCCACGGGGCCCACCGTCCGCGTAGCGCCGACGATGGTCGGCCGCAGCGGCTACGGCCTCGGCGCCGTCGGCACTTTCTGACAAGGGGACAAGCGGTGGAAGCCATCTCCTCGTGAGGTGGCTTTCCCCGACTTCGCCGACGCCCAACCACGACCGACCGACGCCGTCATGCTACGTGGCGTCGAGCCCGAAGAAGTAAATCAATACCGAACGGCCTAGTGCCGCGCACCCGAAGTCCGACCCGATCTGGCGCGGGGTTCGTTCGGCGCCGGAGGTGCCGTGGGGGTGGGGTCCTGTTCCGGCTTGCCCCTGCGGGGATAGGGGGCGAAGCCCCCAAGACAAGGAGTCATTTGGCTCGGCTGACAAGGTCGGCGGCAGTGGTGCTACGACCGTCGCATGAGCGAAGGCGACGTGGTGCTTCGGATCAGCGACGTCCATATCGAGCGCGAGCGCGCGATCATCGTCGAAAACGTATCGTGGACGATTGTTCGAGGTGAACACTGGGCAATGCTGGGGGCCAACGGCTCGGGCAAGACATCGCTCCTCAGCGCTCTCATGGGCTACCTGCCGGCGACGCGCGGCGAGATCGAACTCTTGGGCGAAAAATACGGTGAAGGCGATTGGCGCGCGATGCGCCGCCGCATCGGCATCGTGAGCTCGGCCCTTTCACCCATGCTTGCGGGCAACGAGGTCGCCTTGAAGACGGTCGTGAGCGGAAAATCGGCCATGCTTGGGTACTGGGGGCCGCTCTGCGACGAAGACGTGGAGCGTGCCCGCGCGATTTTGAGGCAGGTCGAATGCAGTCACATCGAGGAACGGCCGTGGAGCGTCCTTTCTCAGGGCGAGAGGCAGCGCGTTCTCATCGGCCGCGCGCTCATGGCCGCTCCCCCGCTGCTCGTCTTGGACGAGCCCTGCGCCGGTCTCGATCCGGCGGCGCGCGAGCGGTTCCTTGGGTTCTTGGAGCGCTGGGGACGCGAGCCCGATGCGCCGACCCTCGTGCTCGTCACCCATCACGTCGAGGAGATCATGCCGCTCTTTACGCACGTGATCGTGCTGAAGAACGGCGCGGTGCTCGCGGCGGGCCCCAAGGCGAGCGTTCTCGACGCAGAGACGCTCTCGCGCGCGTTCGACGCCAGGGCCACGTTGGGCGTCGAGGGCGGCCGCTACGCGCTACGCATCGAGACGGCCTAGAGCGCGCGTTACTTCTTGAGGCGATCGTCGAGCAGCGCTTCGATGCGTCCGAATACGGTCGTCAGCGTTTCCTCGTCGGGCAAAAACGTCGCGCGAAAGTGGCTCTTGTAGTCGATGTTGAACGACGTGCCCGGCGCGACGAGCACGTGCTGACGCTCGAGCAAAGCCATGGCAAATTCCTTGTCGTCGAACGCGGGGAGAACGTCGGAGCGCGCTCCGATGAAAGCGTAGAAGGCCCCGAACGGCTTCTCGATTGTGAGATACTTCGACTTGGCGACGCCATTGAGCAGCGCTTGCCTCTGCCGGCCGAGGCGCCCGGTGGGGGAAGTCAGGTCGTAGATGCTCTGCACGCCGCCGAGCGCCGTTTGAACTGCCCATTGACCAGGAACGTTGGCGCAGAGCCGCAGCGACGCCAGGAGCTCGAGGCAGGCGAGGTAGTCGGACGCGTAGTCTTTGCGGCCGCTGAAAACGACCCACCCCGTGCGGAACCCGCAGGCCCGGTAAACCTTCGAGAGGCCTCCGAAGGTGGCGCACAGCGTGTCTCCACACAGCTTGGCGACGGGGACGTGCTCGCGCCCCTCGTAGAGGATGCGGTTGTAAATTTCGTCGGAGAAGAGCACGAGCTTCTTCTCTTCGGCGATGCGCACCAGCTTCTCGACGACCTCGCGCGGGTAAACGGCGCCGGTTGGGTTATTGGGGTTGATGAGGACCAACGCTTTGCAGCGCGGCGTGATCAGGCGCGCGACTTCTTCGGGGTCGGGCACGAAGCCGGCTTCCGGGCGGCACTGGTAATACACGGGCTTGCCGCCCGTGATCACGACGGCTGCGGTCCAGAGAGGGTAGTCGGGCGCGGGGATCAGGACTTCGTCGCCTGGTTCGAGCAGCGCCTCCATGGTCATCAGGATGAGCTCGGAGGTGCCGTTACCCATGAACACGTCTTCGGCGGTGACGCCGTGGATCCCCTGCGTTTGGGTATCCATCACGACCGCTTCGCGCGCGGGAAAGATGCCCTTTTGATGACAATATCCCTCGGCTTGCGGGAGATTTTCGATGGTGGCGATGCGCATCGTTTCCGGCGTGCGAAACCCGAAAGCCGCCGGATTGCCGATGTTGAGCTTGATGATCTCGTAGCCGTCGCGCTCGAGCTCTTGTGCTCGTCGCGCGAGCGGTCCGCGGATTTCGTACCGAACCTCGCGCAGGTGGCGCGCGATTCTGAGCTTCGAGGAGACCTCGGACGGAGGGGGAGTCATCGGAAGCCGCTGTTATGCGGGCGAAAACCGCCGAGCGCAAGGCCGGAGGATGGGCGGACTCTTCAGCTTCTGGAGCTTGGCTCGATGGGAAACGCGCGGCCAAGAGCGGCCCAATCGGCCTCGTCGAGCGCGGCTTTCATGGCTTTCGCGCTGGACACGGCGTTGGCGGCGCGGCTCGCGCCAGGAATGGGGATCACCGAACGGGAGCACCCGAGGAGCCACACGAGGCAAACTTGGTAGGGCGTGAGCCCGGCGCGAGCGCCGACCTTGGTGAGTGTCGGATCGATCTCGACGCGCGCGTGACCGCGGTGACCGCCGACGGGGCTGTGCGCGAGAAATGCGACGCCGTGCGTCTCGCACGCGGCGACGACGCCGGTCGTGAACGATTGCCGTTCGAACGGGTTGCAGCGATTTTGGACGCTCGCAATGGGCGTGATGGCGAGCGCTTCTTCGAGCTGGCGGGCGTTCACGTTGGACAGGCCTACGTGCGCGATTTTGCCTTCGGCCCGCAGCATGGCGAGGGCGCCCACGCTTTCGGCGAAGGGAACGCGATCGTCTGGCGCGTGGAGCTGGTAGAGCGCGATGGTGTCGACGCCGAGCGCACGCAGGCTCGCCTCGCAAGCGGACTTCAGGTGCTCGGGCTTGGCGTTGACCGTCCACTCGCCGCTTGGCCTCTCGAGGCCGCCTTTGGTGGCGACGAAAATGCCTTCCTTCGATCCGCTCCATCGCCGCAAGGCCTCGGCCACGAGCCGCTCGTTGTGGCCGATGTCGCGGTGATCGAGGCAGTAAACGTCGGCCGTGTCGAACAGCGTCATTCCGGCGTCGAGCGCGGCGTGGAGGATCCGGATGGAATCGTCTTCTCGCGGACGGCCCGCGATGGAGAGGGGCATCGCTCCAAACCCGATCGCGCTCACCGCCACTCCCGTGCTCCCCAGCGGACGTGTGATCATCGCTCCCTCTCCATGTACCATGCAGGCATGCGACGAGGCCACCGGGCGCTGGGGTACTTTTTCCTGATCTCTCTAGCTGCATGCGAGTCCGCAAAGACTTCGCCCAAAG
>DATEMX010000449.1:0-2113 GCA_035275365.1 Polyangiaceae bacterium
TCGGCCGCCAGGAGAGCGCGCGCATTGCCGTGCACCGTCCACAGCGCTTGGCCCTTTTTGACATGCACGCCGTCGGGCTCGCTCGGGGCCATACGCGTGCTCGGATCGACGCGTTCGAAAACACGGCCGAACACGGCGCCACCGCAGACCACCATGTCGGCTCGAGCGACGGCCACCGCGCGGGCGCGCGCCTGCGCGTCGACGGTCAGCTCGGTCGTGAGATCGCCGCCGGGAAGATCCTCGGCGAGGGCGCGGTCGATGATTTGGTCCAGCTGAGCAAGGGGCAACACATCCCCACCTTACCTCAGCTTCGCTCCTCCGGCAGCCGCGCGAAGGGGCAGCTCCAGCGGGAACGAACCGTCCGGCACTTGTCTTGCTCTCACGTCTCGCACGGCCGCGCGGCGCAAGACCAACCGAGCATCTCTCTCGCAGCAGACCGTCACCGAGATCGTCCGTACCAAGGGGAAGACAGGATGCAGATGAACAAGTGCCGTTTCGTGTCCGTGAGTTCGCTGTTGGCCGGCCTCTTCGTCGCCACGGCGTCGCTTGCTGCTCAATCGAGCGTGAGCGTTCCATCGAAGGTATCGACGCTCAGCACCGGCACATCGAGCGTGAGCTCGAGCAGCGCGACCACCGTCGCGATCGCCGAGCCTCCTCCTCCGGCCCCGCCGCCCACGCTGTCGACCCCCAACGAGATCGCCGAGCAATCAGGCATCGGCAGCGGTCGCACCTACGCCCGCGCCGGCGTCCTCGAGCTCGGCGGCTTTGCCAACTTCACGAGCGCGAGTGATTTTACGTCGATCCAAGTGAGCCCCACCGCGGGCTACTTCGTGCTCGACAACATCGAGCTCTCGCTCATCCTCGGCTTCAACTACGTGCATCAAACGTTCAACTCGGGCCAGCCCAATGAGCAGTCCGATCACAAGACCATCTTTCGGCTGCTGCTCGAGCCGAGCTACCACTTGCCGCTCGCCCGCGCGATCTGGGGGTTCGCCGGCCTCGGCATCGGCGTCGCCAGCGTCCCGCGCCCCGGCGGCGGCGCGAGCACGGGCGTCGATTTCGCTCCGCGCGCCGGCGCCAATTTTCTCATCGGCCGCTCGGGCCTTTTGAGCCCGGCATTTTTCATCGACTACACGACGGGCGAGGCGGTCGCCGCCGGCGGCAGCAGCATTCTCGGCGTGAACACGTCGTACGGCATCCAGGTGGGCTACACGGTCATGTGGTGAGTCCGTATCCGCGCGTCAGCGTGCCCGCCATGATGTTGCAGAGCGCATGAAAGAGCACGGGCGCGCCCACGCCGCGCGTGCGCGCGCGCAGCCACCCGAACAAGAGCGCTGGAAAGAACACCGCGAGCCTTTGCGCGTTCGGCTCGGTGAGCAGGTGGCCCGCGGCGAAGAGTGCGCTCGACGCGATCCATCCCCAACCGAGCTTGGCCTTGGCCACCGTCCACGGCGTTCCCCAAGCGTCGTCGAGCGCCGTCATGAGATAACCGCGATAGAACGCTTCCTCGGGCAACGCGATGACGACGATTTGGCCGAGCACCTCGTCGAACATCGAAGCGGGGGGGCGGAAGTGAAAGCCCTGCTGCACGTGCCAATAGATGCGAAAGCCAATCACGAACGGCACGAAGATGGCGACCGCAAGGCCGAGCGCCCAGGCCAGCGCTTTTGATGCGTCGCGCGCCACGCGCTTGGCGTCGATGGGACCGGGCTCCACGACACCGCCGAGGGACACGCCGAAGTGCCGAATGGTGGGGATGTCGTGCCGCGCGACGAGCCACCCCACTGCCGCGAGAAAAGCGCCGCCGACCACGGTCGCGGCGTAGTCGAGCGGCGCCCCGTACGAGAGCGCCGTCACGATGACCGTCACGATCAGCGCGACCCTGAGCGGATGCAGATGGGTGCGCGGCAGGCGCGCACCCTCGAGCGGTTCGGGATCGAACGACACGAGGCCGGGACTAGCACGCCGGGCGGTGCACACTCCAGTCCGCCCCGATTGGATTCTTTTCAACGGGTGGTAGCGGCGCAACCAGCCGATATTCGATGCTGTTTCGGGTCTTGCCGGCGGCACCGACAAAGGTGCTATCGTCCGGACCCGCTCACCTTCAATCCAA
>DATEMX010000450.1:0-6015 GCA_035275365.1 Polyangiaceae bacterium
CTCACCTCGCCGCCGATCCCGCGCCTGTCGATCCAAAGGCGCTCGCCGAGGCAACGGTCGATTGGCTCGATCCTCATGGCCTTTGGTCGGCCTCACCCGACGCCCCGCTCGCAGCGTTTCTTCGCAAGCGCGAGCGTGAGCTCGTCCGCGAGCTCGAGGTTGATCGCGGTGCTTGCCGCGTCGCCGACGAGGCGGGCGTCGTGATGGCGGCTTGGATGGCGGCCCTCAACGTCATCTTCGAAGAGTCGGAGCGTCGCGCCGCCGCGACGTCGCCCATCGAGGCATTTCGACTCGCCGCCGAGCCTGCGTTCGAGGACCGCACAGTCGTAAGGCCCGCTCGCGATCTAGCGCGCGATCTCGGTCACACCGTGGGGGTCGTTTCTCACTCGTTCGGTGAATCGGTCGCGCCGTTCGCCCGTGCGGCGCGCGAACGGTTCGTACCGACGATCAGCGCGTCGGCGTGGAGCCGGGCAGTGCTCGCCGCCGCGCTTCGAGCCTATCTTCCGCAGATCGATCCGCACGGCGGATGGGCCCCGCTCGATGAAGAGACGTCACTCTACGAAATCGATCTCGAGGCCGTGCCGCCCGCCCGCTTGTGGGATCACATGGTGCGAACGGGGCTCGGCGTGCGCGTGGATTCCGGCGCGGCGGCACCGGTCGAGCTCCGCGACGTCGTGCTCGACGTGGCGAGCGTGCCCACTGCGGGCCTCTCGGTCGAGCAAGTCGAGCAGCTCGCCATCTTCGATGAGCCCGAACCGAGCGGACCGCGGACGGTCGTCGTGCTGCGCGA
This sequence comes from Polyangiaceae bacterium, assembly GCA_035275365.1. Taxonomy (GTDB): domain Bacteria; phylum Myxococcota_A; class Polyangia; order Polyangiales; family Polyangiaceae; genus DASWDH01. The sequence continues at coordinate 791 of DATEMX010000450.1, forward strand.
AGGGGAGAGCGCCGCCCGCTCCCTCGAAGTGAAAGAGCCCGACGAGCCCGACAAGGACGACGAAGAGGGCGGCGTCCTTGCAACCGACTGGGTCTCGTACGACGATGGCTACGCGCTCGTCGTCGACATCGGCGACGTGCCCGACGATCTCGGCGATCTGCTCGCCGTCACCATCGCCCGCGCTCGCGCCGTACACATGCCGAAGGGAATCCTGCTCGATCTCAGGGGCAACGGCGGAGGCTCGACCGACGGCGCCGGCGCCGCGCTCGGGCTCTTTCTTCCCGGCGCTCGCCTCTTCCCGTTGAAGCGTCGCGACGGGACCGTCGAGACCGACCGCGCGCCGGAGCCGCCCGACACCGATCGCTGGCTCGGTCCGGTGGCGTCGCTCGTCGACGGTGACACCGCGAGTGCCGCCGAGATGATCGCCGGCGCACTCGCCAGCTATCGTCGCGGCTCGGTGGCCGGCTTTCGCACCTATGGAAAAGGGTGCGCCCAGGAATACGTAGACGACGACGCCCACAGCGGCGTGCTCCGGTTGACGACGCTGCTCTATGCGCTCCCCGACGGAACGGCCGTGCAGCGCGTGGGCATCATCCCCGGGCTCGCGCTCGGGGCGAAACCTTCGAGCGAACGCGAGGCCTCGCTGGCCCACGCGCTCCCCTCGTGGCGAGGCCCCGACGTTCGCGATCGCGAACGCATCGCGGAGGTGAATTGGCCTGGGCACCACGGTCGGATCGGGCCCTGTCGCGATGACGCCATTTGTCGGACCCTACGGGCGCTCGGGGCTCCCCGCACGGCGGTCGCGCGAGGTCGGAGATAGTGGTAGACGAAAAGTCGTGGCCAAGACGAAGACCAAGACGAGCGCCAAGCCTTCTGGGACCAAAAAGCGACGAGGCGTGAAGCTCCAACCGACGGAGCTCGTTCCTTCGCAGATCGCCGTAGACACGCCTTCGGGCGCCGCCCTCGGGCTCGTCGAGCAGGTAGCGAGCGACGGCGGTGCGGTCCTCGCTTCCTATCGCGAGCCGCTCGGCGGTCACGTCTTGCTCTTGGTCGCGCTCCCTGTCGAGAAGATCGAGCCGACCCCCTATCAGCGCGAAGTGTCCGACGCGCACGTGCGGCGCTTGACCGTCGCCATGGACAAGACAAAGCGCTTCTTGGACCCCCTCATCGTCGTCTACGACGACGAGAAAAAGCTCTACCTCACGCCCAACGGCAACCATCGGCTCACCGCTCTGAAAGAGCTCGGCGCCAAGACGGCCATCGCCCTCTTGGTCCCCGAAAAGACGGTCGCCTATCAGATCCTCGCGCTCAACATCGAGAAGGCCTACAACCTTCGCGAGAAAGCGATCGAAGTCGTTCGTCTCTATCGCGAGTTGGCTCGCCTCGACGGTGACGACGAAGAGAGCTACGCCCTCGAGTTCGAAGAGCCCGCGCTCATCACCCTCGGCTTCGGCTACGAGAAGCGCCCGCGCCTCTCGGGCGGCGCGTATTTTCCCGTGCTGCGCAAGATCGAAGGATGGCAGAAGGCCCGCGTTCGTTCGGGAGTGGCCGAACGGGAGCGCCGCGCCGGGCTCGTGCTCGATTTCGACGACGCCGTCGGTGAAGCCGTCGAGAAGCTCAAGGCGCGCGGATTCAAGAGCCCCTACCTTCGTACCTTCGTCGTGGCGCGCGTGAACCCCATCCGGTTCATCAAAGGGACGCTCCCGCCGCTCGACGAGCTACTGCCGTCGATGACGCGCCGCGCCCGCGCCTTGAACCCCGACAAGATTCGCCCCGAGGACGTCGCGCGCACGGGCGGTGCTCCCGAAGGCGAGGGCTAACACTACCGCGGCAAGACTTTGGCAGGCGCAGCAGTCGTGCTCGCGCGTTCCTCGGATGGAACGAGGATTGCGAGCGATTGCCTCCCGAATTGCGTACCATGGCGGTGGGCCCCGCTCAGGGCCGCGCGCGTACCTTGGAGGCTCGAAATGAGAGTTCGGTTCGGTGCTGGCCTGACATTGCTGTCATCCGTTGCCGTCCTGGCACATCCGCGGGACGCGGCAGCGTGCGGCGGCTTCTTCATTCAGGCCGGCAAAGCCCAGTCGACCGTCGTCACGGCGCACCGCATGGCCTTCGCGTTCTCACCGGCGCGCACGGTGCTATGGGACCAAATTCAATACACGGGCGAGCCGGAAAAATTCTCTTGGGTGCTGCCAGTTCGGGGCGACGTCACGCTTCAAGTAGGCGAAAACGCCTGGTTCGGTGCGCTCGAAGCGGTCACTAACACGACGGTCGCGCCTCCCACCCTCAACTGCTTCTCCAAGAGCAGCGCGGGGAACGGCGGCTGCGGCTCGTCCGGGTCCGCCTCATTGGCCGGCGGCAGCTCGGGCAGCGGAGGTGCCGGCGTTGGGGTCACGGTGCTGCACGCCGACACCGTCGGGCCGTACCACTGGGTGCGCCTATCGGCGACGAGCTCGCAAGCGATCCTCGACTGGCTCCCCGCGGAAGGCTACGCGATCCCAGCCGACGTGCGGCCCGTCATCGCGACCTACGTCGACGAGGGCTTCGATTTCATTGCCGTCAAACTCCAGCCCACTCGCGGTGTGCGAGAGATGAAGCCGATCCGCGTCGTCACGGGCGGCGGTTCGCCGCAACTGCCGCTCCGCATGGTGGCCGCGGGCACGGGTCCGTTCGTGGGTGTCACGCTGTATGTCATCGGCGAAGGGCGCTACGAGCCTTCCAACTTCAGCACATCGACGGTCGATTTCACGAAGGTGACGTGGAACTGGCACAACAGCTTCAACTGGTCCGACGGCACGACGAATTACGCCGAGCTCCGCCAAGCAGCGCTCGCTGCCGGCGACGGCAAAGGTTGGCTGGCGACCTATGCGGAGAGAGCAGCATTCACGAAGAGCCACGCCGACGGCATTGGTCAGAGCGTGTTCTTCGCTACCTCGGGCAACGCGGGCGTCTTTGGGGCGGGGGGAGGCTCGCCGGTCGGCGGAGGGCCCAAGGGCCAGCCGACATTCGGCAATTTCACCGAGCTCTATTTCGCCCAAGCGGCGCAAGACGACAACCGGCAGAAGGTCTGCGCGAACATGTCGGCCAAGCTGCTGCGCGGCGATCTCGTCATCGATACTTGTCGCGACGTGCCGTCGCCGGCGATCGACGCCGGCTCGGGCAAGCAAGATGCCTCTCCATCGGACGCGGCCCCGGCGCCACGCGCCGACGCCGCCGAGGCGAAAGACGGCGGAGCGACGCGCGTTTGCGATCCGGCGCCGGTTCATCGCATCGCCGCCAACACCCTCGAGTGCAACACCGATTTCACCGACATCGCTGCGGCCATGATCGGCATGCACCCGAGCGACGTATGGATCACCCGCCTCGAAGCGAACCTGCCGCACGCGGCGCTATCGACCGATCTCGTCCTCAAGCCATCGGCGTCGCAATCGGAGGTGGCGAGCGCGCATCGGGCAACGGTTCATCTCGAGCCCCCTTGCGAGCTGCTCGAGAATCACCCCCCGGAATCGCGGCTTGCCCCTTCCGAACGCACGCAGCCGCTGAGGGAAGCGGGCGTCGGCTTCGTTTCGACGCTCGGCCTCTTCTTGGCACGGCGGCTCGCGCGCCGCCGCGCTCTGCCCCAAGGACGCTAGTGACTAGCAGCTAGACGCTGTATTCGGTTCGTTTCGGTTGCCCGGCGCGCTCGCGCATGAGGTTGTCGGCCGCGAGGAGTTCGTTGTGATTGCCGATGTCGAACCACCCGCCCGAAAAACGCCACCCGTAGACCGGCGCGCGCTTGTGAAGCCACGCGACGAGGTTGCCCGGTTGGTCGGGCGAGTTTCCCTCGGCGAGATACTGATCGAGCATCGGCACCACGCTGCGATGGTAGACGTAGGTCGCGGTGCCGACGAGGTTCGTCGTGGGGTTCTGCGGCTTCTCGATGAACGACGTCAGGCGCTGGCGTTCGTCGAGCTCGACGATGCTGTACTGCTTGACGAGCTCGACGTCGGCGCACTCGTAAAGAGCAATGGCCCCGCCTTCGTCCTTGGAGCGCCAATATTTCACCATTTCGGCGAGGCTGTAGTCGAAGAGGTTGTCGCCAGCCGTCACGAGGAGGTCCTCGCCGGCGAGCTTGCCTTTTTCGACGGTGAAGCGGATGTCACCGATGGCTCCCAAGCGGTCTTCGTTGCTGACGGTGCCGTCATTGTAGACGTGGATGGGAATGGGGCCCTTGTGGCCTTTCGCCCAACTCTCGAACCCGCCGGCGAACTTGGCGTTGGTGACCACATGAACGGAGTCGATCTCCGGAACCTCGGCAATTTTGTCGTAAATGTAGTCGACCATCGGCCGGCCGGCGAGCGGCAGCAGCGGCTTGGCAATGGTGTTGGTCAAGGGACGAAGTCGAGTCGCGTAGCCGGCGGCGAGGAGAATGGCTTTCATCGGCTTCTCTTTTCCCAAGAACTCGCCCGTGCTGCAAGCCCGTTCGGCAGCTTGCCGAGCATCGGGCTCGTAGGGTAGGTATCGGGCGTGATTTCTCCCGCACCGGAGCTCGAATCGCCGCCGGGCTTCATTCAGCGCTTCTATTGGGCCGTTGACCTCCGAAGCCTCGCCTTGCTGCGGATCGTTCTCGCCGTTCTGCTCATCGCCGACCTGCTGGGGCGGATTGGATGGGTCGACGCCTTCTATTCGAACGAAGGCGTCCTCACGAACCATTTCGCGCTCTTTCGGCCGCTCTCCCCGCATCAATTTTCGCTGTATTTCTCGCTTTCGTCCACGCGCGACGTGACTTTCTCGTTCGTGATGACGCTGCTGGTCTACGGCCTTTTCCTCGTCGGCTATCGCACGCGTCTCTTTCACGTCCTCTCGTTTCTCTGCGCGACGAGCCTGCATTCGCGCAATCTCCTGATCGAGCTGCCGTCCGATGCGCCGCTCCACCTCTTTGTGGGGTGGGCGCTGTTCTTACCGCTCGGGGCCCGCTTTTCGGTCGATGCCGTGAAGAGGTCGCTCGATCGGGAAAAGGAAGCGGGAGAAGGAGACCTGAACCGGCGGTCGGGGTTTGGGGCGGGGCCCCAAGGAAGTCGTCTTGGTGCTCCGCCCGGCGGCGCAGCAGGCGAGCCCGGCGAAGCTGGGAACCATCCAATGGGGAGCTGTACCAAGTCGGTTGCCGTACTGGGGCTCCTCGTCCAGGTCGCGGTGATGCATCTGGCCGCGGCGCTACGACAATCCGGAGCGAGCTGGACCGACGG
>DATEMX010000451.1:0-12050 GCA_035275365.1 Polyangiaceae bacterium
CGCCGGCGATGCGGCCATGCCGCGCCTCGAGATACGAGAGGTCGGGATGATACGTGTCGATGCCGACGTCGTCGTCGGGAAACGTAATCCCGCAGTCGACGACGATGATGCCTTCGTCTTGCTCGAGCGCCATGCAGTTCATACCGATTTCGCCGAGCCCGCCGAGGGGCACGACGCGAACCCGCTCAGAAGCGGTCGTCATCGGCGATTCGAGAGGGGCGGGTTGCACGAGGGGCGAGGTTTGAATAGGAAGAAGTCGGTTGCCATGGCGCGTGTCCAGCGAGTATCGCCCGCCGAGGCCAAAAAGCTACTCGACGGCGGCTATTGCTACCTCGACGTGCGATCGGTGGAGGAGTTCGGCGCGCGACACCCGGCGGGCGCGGTCAACATTCCGCTCACGGTGTCGGGCGACGAATTCGTCGAGACGGCCGCCGCTTTCTTCGGGGAAAACGCGAAAATCGTGGTCGGTTGCGCCACGGGAGTCCGCTCGCAGAAGGCGGCCAAGCTGCTCGTCGAGGCAGGGTTTTCCGACCTGGTCGACCTACGAACCGGGCTCGACGGCGCGCGGGGAGCGTTCGGCCAGAAGCTCGAAGCGGGCTGGGCCGAAGCCGGATTCGCGGTCGTCGAAGGACAAGACGACGGTAGCTACGAAGCGGTGAAGGCCGCTGTTCAGCGCTCGGGCGCGGCCGCGCGCTCGTAGTCGTCGGCCGCCCGGCTCACCATCTCGAAGTCGCGCGCCGCCTTCTCGGCTTCCGCCAAGAGCTCGGCGGTGAACATGGTGAGGCCCCAAATGCCGTTGTCACGCTTGCGGAAGGTGTAGCGCGTGCCCCGCGCCGTCTCCACGGTGGCTCGCTCTCCCGAAATGGCGACCTCTTTGATGCCCGAGAGGTCTTTGCGCAGCCGCGCAATCCATCCGCGCGACTGGGCGACGGCGCTCCAAATTTCAGGCCCGCCGTGAGCCTCGGCTTCCCGCTTGTACGCCGCGAGGCGTTCGCTTCGTTCGGGCTCCGGGTACGCCGTGGCGATGCGAGCCGCGGCCTTCGCGCGGAAATCGCCGATGGTGAAAGAAGCCCATTGCGCTTGGGTCTCGAGATAGGCGAAGCATTCGCCGGGGGTTCCGCGCGTCACCGCGAGCACGATTCGTGCGTACGATCCCTCGGGCGTCGTGTCTTTCGGGAAGGTGGCCCGGCTGTGCACGACGAACGCAACGGCGAGCGAAGCGAGAAGCCCCAAGGCGATGGAAAACTTGGCGGGGCGCGTCACCGTGCTCCGAACGTAGCGGCTTGGGCACTCAGGATCAACGCGCTTGCCGCCAGGTGAAAGGGGTTCTACGACCAATTCATGCTCGAAGGAGCGCGGCTCGCGGTGGTCATTCCCGCCTACGACGAAGAGCGACTCATCGCGACGACCCTGGCGACGCTGCCGACTTTCGTCGATCTCGTCATCGTGGTCGACGACGCGAGTCGCGACGGCACCTCCAGCGTTGCAGCCTCGTTCGGGCAAGCGTTCGCAGGCAAGCTCACTGTGCTGAGGCACTCGAGCAACCGAGGGGTGGGCGCTTCGATCGCGACAGGCTACCGCGCGGCGCTCGAAGCGGGAGCCGACGTCATCGCCGTCATGGCCGGTGACGCACAGATGCACCCCGATGATCTCCTTCCCCTGGCGCTCCCCGTGGTGCGAGGCGAAATCGACTACGCCAAGGGCGATCGGCTGCACCACCCCGCGACGCCGCGCGTCATGCCGCGCGCCAGGTTCGTGGTCGGCTCGATCCTCTCGCGCCTCACCAAGTGGGCTGCCGGTCTCGACGATTTCTCGGACAGCCAGTGCGGCTACACGGCCATCTCGTCGCGAGCGGCGCGCGTCATCGATCTCGATCGTCTCTTTCCGAGGTTCGGGTACCCCAACGACATCGTCGGCAAGCTCGTGCTCGCGGGGTGTTCGATCCGCGACGTTCCGGTGAGGCCCGTCTACGGTGACGAAGCGAGCGGCATTCGCCCGTGGCACGTCGTCGTGATCGTGGGCCTCATTGCGAAGGTCGCGCTCTTGCGGTGGGCGCGCCAGCCGGAGCTCTTACCTCCTCAAGAGCGCCGGGCGCGCGCGACGATCTCTTCGGCGTAGCGAAGAGCGTGCCCGACATCGAAGGCGTGCGCGATCTCTTCTTTGGAGAGGTGACGCGCCACGTCGGGGTCGGCCTCGAGGTTCGCGCGGAGAGTGCCCTCGCCGCCGAGCGCCTTCATCGCGTTGCGTTGCACCAGCACGTAGGCTTCTTGACGGGCGAGTCCCTTCTCGACGAGTCCGAGCAAGATGGCTTCGCTGAAGAAAAGTCCGCCCGCGCGCTCCAGGTTCTTCTGTAAATTGGCTGGGTATACGACGAGACCTTGCACCAGCGTCGTGGCGCGCTCGAGCATGAACGCGAGCGTGGTCGTTGCGTCGGGAGCGATCATGCGTTCGGCCGACGAGTGCGAGATATCGCGCTCGTGCCATAGCGCGACGTTTTCGAGCGCGGGGAGCGCGTAGGCGCGCACCATGCGCGCGAGTCCGCAGAGGTTCTCGCTGGAGATCGGGTTGCGCTTGTGCGGCATGGCGCTCGAGCCCTTTTGCCCCGCCGTGAAGCGTTCTTCCGCTTCGCCTACCTCGCTTCTTTGCCAATGTCGAACGTTGGTGGCGAGCCGCTCGATGCCGGTCGCGACGACGGCGAGAGCGCTGAAATAGGCGGCGTGCCGGTCGCGGGCGACGACTTGGGTCGACACCGTTTCGGGCAGAAGGCCGAGCGACGAGAGCGCGCGGGCTTCGAGCGCCGGCGACAGGTGCGCGTAGGTGCCCACCGCGCCGGCGATTTTGCCGACGGCAATTTCGGCGCGCGCCGCGGCGAGCCGCGCTTTGGCGCGTTTCATCTCGGCGAGGTGCCCCGCCAGGGCGATGCCGAACGTGATCGGCTCGGCGTGGATTCCGTGGGAGCGACCGATCATGGGTGTCTTTGCGTGCTCGGCGGCGCGCCGATCGAGCGCCTCGACGAACGCGTCGAGGCGTTTCGCGATGGCGTCGGTCGCTCGCACGAGCAAGAGGGCGAAGCTCGTATCGAGCACGTCGCTGGAGGTCATGCCGCGGTGCAGCCAGCGCGCCTCGGCCCCCGCGAGCTCCTCCACGTGCGTCAAGAAAGCGATGACGTCGTGACGTGTGGTCTGCTCGATTTCGTCGATGCGCGCGGGAACGAGGGTGATGTTTTTTGCGCGGATGGTAGCCGCGGTGCCTGATGGAACGAGCCGCTCGGTCTCCATCGCTTCACAAGCCGCCAGCTCGACGTCGAGCCACGTTTGGTACCGTGTGGCGCTCGACCAAAGGTCCTGAAATTCGGCCGGACTATAGCGGGGAATCATGGGCCCCTAGCTAGCACAATCGCTTCCGGAACGGGCGCGCGATCGCACGTTTTCGGCGGGCGGAGAGCGTAGACGGGCCCCCGACGGAAGGTCGAGACGAAGCCGGATGAGCCAAAGTTCTGGCTCCGAGGTTTCAACTCGCCTCCGACCTTCTGCGCACGGCCGTGGCGTCCACCTTCGAGCAGATTGGCAAGGTCGCCGCCGTTGCCGCCATCCGAGCTGCTCTCGACTTTCTTTCTCGAACGTGAGCCGGCGAACGGGCGCGCGCAAGCAGGACTCCGAAACTTGACTTGATTCATCACGCGAGAAAGTCGAGGCGGGACCGTGGACCTCATCAAGACATGCATCGTCGTCGGTCTATTTTTGGTGATGTTTGTCCGAGGGCTTCGCCTGCAGCCACGTCACGCGTTCGGGTTGCGTGGAGAGCTCCGCGCGGGCTGGCGAGCGTTCCTCGCAGTCGACGTTCTCGTACCCCTGTTTGCCGTGCTGGTGGCCGTTCTGTTCCAACCGCCCAAGCCCATCGTCGTAGCCCTGGCGCTCATGGCCGCCTCGCCGATGGCGCCGCTCGGTCTCAGCCAGGCGATCGCGGGCGTAGGGCGCCCGCCCATCTACGCTGCGACCTACTTTGCCCTTCTCGCGGGAGCGGTGGTGACGACTCCAGTGACGCTGAGCTTGCTCGCGAGCGTGCTCCACTTCGAAGCTAGCGTGTCGCCGTTGGCGATTGCGTTGAAGGTCTTTTTGACCGTCGCCATGCCCGTCGCTCTCGGAATGCTCTTTCGGCGCGCATGGCCACACGTGGCGGCGCGCGCCGCGGCGCCTCTTTACAAGGGGGGCATGCTGCTTATCGCGCTCTCGTTCGTCGTCATTCTCGCCGCAACCTGGCGCGTGCTCGGCGCTTTCCATGTTCGTGGTTACTTGGCGATCGCACTCTTCGTGGTGTTCTCGCTCACCGCGGGGCACCTCCTCGGCGGACGCGACGTCGAAGTGCGATCGCTGCTCGCGATCCAGTCGGCGACGCGCAACCCCGGATTTGCGCTGCTCATCGCGCACACGAGCTTTCCGAACGCCAATGTCGCGGCCGTGCTGGTGCCGTACTTCGTCACGTTCCTCCTAGTGACCGGCGCCTACCGGTCCTGGAATCACCCGAAGCAGGCGAAACACGCAGATCAGCACGGAGGACCGGCCGACCGCATCGCGAGGTGAGTAGCGGTCGTGCAGCGACGAACTTCACCGTTCGAGGATGGCGTCGAGCTCGCCGACGGGAAGCGCCTCGACGCCTTTTTGAAGTGTGTACCGCTTGGGCCCCGGATAGACGACGAACAATCGCCGAAGCCCGAGATCGGCGAGCGCGACATGCATCGACTTCGTCATGCGAGGCGCGTCGCCCCATTTGACTTCGATTCCGATTGGACGGGAGCCCGCCTGCACGAGGATATCGAGCTCCGCGCCCGCGTGGGTCGCCCAAAAATACACGTCGCGATCGCCGACGCGTCGAATGACTTCCTCGAGGACGAAGCCCTCCCACGACGCTCCCAGCTTGGGATGGCCCTCGAGCTCTGCCCACGTGCGAACGCCGAGCAGCGCGTGCAAGAGTCCCGAATCTCGGAGGAAGACCTTCGGTGATTTTACGATTCGCTTTTCCATGTTGGAAAGCCAAGGCTGAAGCTGACGAACGACGAGAGCTCCGGTCAAGATTTCGACGTGCCGCTTGACGGTCGGATACGACTCGCCTAGCGCGCCCGCCAATTCAGCGCCATTCCAGATCTGCGCGTGCCTGTGGGCAAGCATCGTCCAGAGGCGGCGCAAGTGAACCGATGACTTCAGGCTTACCCCGAGCTGGCCGACGTCTCGCTCGATGAACGTGCGAATGAAATCCTCGCGCCAGCCAAAGCTATCGACGTCGCTGCGCGCCAAGTAGGACCGAGGGAACCCGCCGCGAGCAAGAAGGCGTTTGACGTTCTTGGGTGAGACCTCTGCGAGGGAGAATCCGGTCGTTTCGACGAACCTGACGCGACCGGCCAATGTCTCCGATGTTTGCCGCAAGAGTTCGGGCGAGGCGCTGCCGAGGACCAGGAAACGCGCCCGGACGGGGCGCCGATCGGCCAAGACACGCAAGATGGGAAAGAGCTCGGGTCGCCTTTGTACTTCGTCGATGACGACGATCCCGCGAAGATCTTCGAGGGCCGTCATCGGTTCCGATAGTCGCTGCAGGTCTCGAGGGTTCTCGAGATCGAACCGCTCCGAGCGCTTGCCGGCGATGAGTTGACCTGCCAGCGTTGTCTTTCCCGATTGCCGCGGCCCGAGCAGGGCGACGACCGGGCTCGCGCGAAGGAGCGCTGTCGTGCGGGCCAAAAGCTGCGGCCGGTCGATGACGAGCATCCTTGAAAAACTATAACTAGATGGCTAGTTTTTCAAGGATAGTTGTTCGCGCGACGGTGACGCTGAATCGCTAAGGCTCGCGGTAAAAACGCGGCACCCGCCGCGAGACGCTCGTCAAGATGTCCCACGGGATGGTGCCGGCTCGCGTCGCAATCTCCGAGGCCGTGATGATGTCTTTGCCGAGAGGGCCTTGCTGCGGGCCCATGACCACCACCTCGTCGCGTACGAGCACGGTGCCATGATCGGTGACGTCGATCATCGTGAGATCCATGGAAACGGTGCCGGCGACGGGAGCCCGCTTGCCGCCGATGAGCACCTCGCCGCGATTGGAGAGCTGACGCGAGAGGCCGTCGGCGTAGCCCATGGGGATGGTGGCGATGCGGCTGTCTCGCTGTGCGCGCCACGTCCACCCGTAGCCGATGGGTTCGCCCTTGGCGATGTCGCGAACGGCGACGACCTCGGTGCGAATCGACATGGCGGGCCTTAGATCGAGCGTTGCTCCGAAGCGCGGCGCGATGCCGAAGAGCGCGATGCCGGGCCTCACCCAGTCGAGCTTGGCGCGCTCGCAGCGGAAGACGGCGGCGCTGTTGGCGGCGTGGCGAACTTGCGGGGTGACGCCTTGAGCGCGCGCCACCGCGGTTGCCCGTTCGAAGCGGTCGAGTTGCTGCGTGACGGCATCGATGCTCTCGTCGTCGGCGCAGGCAAGGTGGGTCATGAGGCCGTCGATGCGCACCTCCGGAATGTCGCGCAGCTTGGCGACGACTTCGACGATGTCGCCCTGCTCGCACCCGAGCCGGCCCATCCCCGTATCGATCTTCAGGTGCACGCTGATGGGCGAGGCGGGCCGCGTCGCGGCGATGCGCACTTCGCGCGCGATGCCTTCGGCCTGGGCGACGTCGTAGATGACGGGCGTTACGCCGCGCGCGATGACTTCGCCCCAAGCTTGCCCGTAGTAGCCGCCCATCGCCAAGATGGGAACGCGGATCCCCGCTTCGCGGAGCTCGACGGCCTCTTCGAGGAGCGCAACACAAAACCCGTCGATACCCGAACGCTCGAGCGTGCGCGCGACGGCGGGAGCGCCGTGCCCGTAGGCATCGGCCTTGAGCACGCCGAAGACACGTGAGCTCCCGGCTGCCCGCTTCACGGTCTTCAGATTGTGGCGGAGGTGTCCGAGGTTGATCTCGGCGCGCGTGGGGCGAACGGCGTCTGCAGGAGCAGCGCGGCGCGGCCGGAGCACGCGTGGGAGAGCCGTGGGGGGCGAGGTCTCATGCAGCGTAGACGCTAGCTTCACTTTCATTCGGTTATCGAACGCCCCACGAGGCGTCAAGATTCCGGCAAACGGCGTGGGGCCGAGAGGCCCGCGCGTCAAAAGCACCTTCGCATGCATACGCGATAGTGCTCGTCGCAGGTGGACTGGCACGGGTTCGCGCTCTTGCAGGGCTCGCCGCAAGCGGCCCAGGCGCGACCACACGCGCCGCCGCACGTCGCGCCGGGAGCTCCCGTCGAAAAGGCGCCCGCCGCCGATTCGATCAACGCGGCCACCGTGGGCGAGCGATCGGCGTCGGGCGCCCCCGCGTCGTGCGCGCTCGCCATCGTTTGCGGCGGGGACACGAAAGCGCTCGTCGGCTGGGGTGAAGCGATGGGGAGCTTGGCCCCCGCGGCCCCCGGGGGAGCCGAACGTTCACCCGACGCTTCGGCTCGTTCGAGCGTCCGATCGCGCTCCAGGGCGTATTCGACGCGATCGCGGGTTTGCCCGTAGGTGTGCTTCGCGACCCATGCACGCCAGCACGTTCGCTTTTGGGCGATGGGCACCTGCCGTTCTTCGTCGAGCCGATAGCAGTGCTCGAAGCGGACATCGCTTTCGTAAACCGACTGGTACGAGAGCGAACAAGCGAGAGGGCCCGAGGCGAAGACGCTCGCGCAGGCGATCCGATACCAGCGGGAAAGAGACTGATGCATCGAGAAGGAGTCCGAGAAGGGTGCGGTGCCCCGGCGCTTTGCGCAAGCCGAGCCGCGGCTCGCTCGTCGTTTCGTCGAGAGCGGTTCGGCTCGCCGCGCAAGGCAAAAGCGCATATACATTGCCCTATCAATGTTCACAGGCATCGTCGAAACCACGGGAATTCTTGCGGCGAGGGCGGCTCGGGGCCCGAGCGCGCGGCTCGTCATCACCACCCACTTGGGCCCCCTCGCGCTCGGCGAGTCGATTGCCGTCCACGGCGTTTGCCTCACGGTCCACACCATCACGGCGAGCGGGTTCGAGTGCGACGCCACCGCCGAGACGCTGGCCAGAACGACGCTCGGCTCGATCCCCGAAGGGAGCCGCGTACACCTCGAGCGATCGCTTTCGGTCGGCGCCCGCCTAGGGGGTCACATCGTCGCGGGTCATGTCGATTGCAAGATCCGCCTTCGATCGCGCGAGGCCTTCGGCGACGCCGCGAAGCTCACCTTCGAGATCGAAGACCCTGGGCTTTCGCGGTACGTCGCTCGAAAAGGGTCGGTATCGATCGACGGTGTGAGCCTCACTGTAAACGGGGTTTCCGGCCACATTTTCGACGTGATGATCATTCCCCACACGCTCGAAGTCACCACCCTCGGCGACCTTCGCGCGGGCGGCGAGGCCAACCTCGAAGTCGACTTGCTCGCGCGCTATGTGGCGAGGCTCCTCGACGCGGGTCAATCCTTGAGTCAAGAAGGGCCAGCGTAACCGCCCCCATGATGCATCGCCTCGACATCGATCCCGACCTCCTCGGTCGGGTAAACCACGCGCTCGACGAAATCCGGGCGGGAAAAATGGTCATTCTGGTCGACGACGAGGATCGTGAAAACGAAGGCGATCTCACGATGGCGGCCGACAAGGTCACGCCCGAGGCCATCAACTTCATGGCCGTTCATGGGCGCGGCCTCATTTGCTTGGCGCTGAGCGAAGAAGTCGTCGATCGACTGGAGTTGCCGATGATGCAGGCGCCGGGTCGAAGTGGGCCGCCGCTCGGTACGGCGTTCACGGTGAGCGTCGAGGCGCGAACGGGCGTGACCACCGGTATCAGCGCCGCCGATCGCGCTCACACGATTCGCACCGCGGTGCACCCGAACGCCAAGCCCGAAGATCTCGTGACGCCCGGGCACATCTTTCCGCTCCGCGCTCGCCGCGGAGGTGTGCTCGTGCGAACGGGGCAAACGGAGGGCTCGGTCGATCTCGCGCGCCTCGCGGGTTGTTCCCAGGCAGGCGTCATCTGCGAGATCATGAACGACGACGGCACCATGGCGCGCAAGCCGGACCTCGAGCGCTTCGCCGAGCGCCACGGCTTGCTCATCGTGAAGGTCGCCGACCTCATCCAGTACCGCATGCAAACCGAGCGGCTCGTTCGTCGCGTCTCCGAGCAATCGCTCACCCTCGACGTCACCGGCACAGAATGGAAGGCCATCGTCTACGAGGTCACCACCGAGGCGCGCCAATTTCTCGCGCTCGTGAAGGGCGAGCTCTCGGGCGTCGATCCCGTGCTCGCCCGGGTGCACGGCGGGTCCGTTCTGTCGGACATTTTCAGCTCGACCGAGTCGGAGGGCGGAAAGAATCTACGCGAAGCGCTCGTGGCCATCGAACGCGCGGGGCGCGGCGTTTGCGTCTATCTCCCCACCGTGCGCGATCTCGGCGCCGAGCTTCGCGCGCACGCCGCGTCGCACGATCGAAAAGGCCCCGCGCCTTCCGGGGCTCCGCTGCGCGAGTTCGGCTTAGGCGCGCAGGTGCTCGCCGATCTCGGCCTTCATCAGATCCGGCTCCTCACCAACAACCCCCGCAAGATTGCCAACCTCGCCGGCTTCGGGCTCCAGGTCGTCGACCGCGTGCCGTTGCTATCGATGCAAAGCTGAAACCATGGGCGCGCGTACCGTAGGCCGTGAGGCCGCTCTCAAAATGCTCTTCGGGCTCGAAGCCACCCAGGCCGACGTCGAGGCTGCCATCATTGCCTACTGGCGAGAGTTCGGCGGCGACGCCGAGAGTCGGCCCTATGCTGACGAATCCGTCCGAGGCGTGATTGGCGAATTGGCGGCGCTCGACGAAACGATCCGCGTGGCGAGCGAGAATTGGCGCCTCGAGCGCATGACCCGCGTCGACCGCAACGTGCTGCGGCTCGGAACCTGGGAGCTTCGCCAGCGGAGCGACGTGCCGCGCGCCGTCATCCTCGACGAAGCCGTCGAGCTCGCCAAGCGATACGGCAGCGAAGAATCGGGCGCGTTCGTGAACGGCGTACTGAACCAAATCGCCGAAAATCTAGGCCGCATCGACGCCGGTCGCTGATTGCCCCGTGGAGCTTCGGTTCGTCATCCCCGAGCTCAGGCGTCTCGACGAGGTCGGCTCCGAGGTCCTGGCCTGCGGCGTGTTTTCCGATGAACGGCCGGCGCACGGAACGGCAGGGCTCATCGACTGGCGCCTCTCGGGTCGCCTCTCCAAGCTGATGCTGCAGCGGTTCGTTACGGGAAGGCGCGGCGAAGTCGTGATGGTGCCGCTTCGCCCGAAGCTGCCTTTCGACAAGGCTTTGCTCTTCGGGCTCGGTAGCCGCGGGGCGTTCGACGACGCGGCGTTTCGCGAAATCACGACGCACATGCTTCGCGCGATGGAGGGCCTGTGCGCTCGATCGGCGGTCGTCGAGCTGCCGGGTCGACACCGCGCGGCCATCGACGCCGAGCACGCGACCGACATCCTCCTCGAGCTGGCGGGCGGACGCCCCGAGCACGACGTGTGGACGCTCATCGAACCCCTCGACGACCAAAAGCGAATCACGGCGCGGATGACCGAGCAGCGTCGACGCGATCGCCGCGTCGTGTTGGGCTCAAGCTAACGCAAAACCTACATCGCCTACACTCGATCGCAAGCGAGCGCCTTCAGTCTTCCGCTTTACCGTCGTGGAAGACCTGGGATAGCATCGCTTCTCATCCGTCTTCTTCTCCATAGGTCCAGAATGAGAAACGTCGTCTCGAAGGCGTCGATCGGTTTGTGCGTGTTTGGCGTCCTCGGCAACGGCTGCGGCGGCGACAAGCGCGAATGCGGCCCAGGCACGGTGCTCTCGGGCAGTCAGTGCATCGTCGCTCCGGGACAAGTCACGCCCATGCCCACGAGCGACGGCGGCGACGCGTCGATGGGTGTGCCGAGCGTGCCCGATGCGAGCGTCGACGCGAGCGTCATGCCGACGCCGATGCCGGACGCCACGGTCGTCTTTCGTCCCACGTTCGGCGGCGTCAACTCGGTCGCGCCCGCTTCCGATAGCTCACTCGTGGTCACCTGGCGACCCGCAAAAGATGCGCAAACGCCGCGCGAGCAGCTCGTCTATCGCGTGTATGTAGCCACTGCGGCCGGCAAGCAAGATTTCAAGAAACCAACCGCCACGTCGCAGCCGGGATCGACCTCGATCTTGCTCGCGGGTCTCACCAACAACATGCCGTATTACGTCGTCGTGCGGGCCGTCAATCAAGACGGTACCGAAGACACCAACACCGTCGAGAAGGACAATCGTCCGCGCGCCGACAGTGTCGCGCCGACCTTCGGCGGCGTGAAGAGCGCCAAGGCGGTCGGCGCTGGCTCCGTCGAATTGACGTGGGACGCCGCCAAGGACGACGCTTCTCCGAGCGAAGGTATTACCTACACCGCATTTTGGAGCGACAAGCCGGGCGACGCCGCCAACGGAACGTTCGGCGGCGTGTCGGAGCCCGGAGCCGCGTCGATGGTGGTGAGCGGCCTCCCCCACTCGGTGACGGCTTACTATTTCGTCGTGCGAGCGGTCGATGCAGCCGGCAACACCGACGAAAACGTGAGGAGCGAATCGGCGACGACCACCGTCGACATCACCCCGCCGCAATTCGCCGGCTGTCAGAGCGTCATCGACACGAGCGCCGGCGCAGCCACGCTCACCTGGCTGCCTGCCAAGGACGACTCGACCGATCCGGGAAGCATCGTCTACACCGTGTTCGCCTCGACCATTCCGATTCAAGCCGACGGCGGCGGGTTCGATTTCGCGCACAGGGCCGAATTCAAGGGCGGCGTCACCGGTCGCATCGGCGGGCTCACGCAGAACACGCAGTGGTACTTCATCTGCCAGGCCACCGACGAATCGGGCAACCAAGAGCACAACCTCGCGCAGCGGCGCGTGAAGACGCAAGTCGACAACGTGCCTCCGCACTTCAACGGCGTCACCTCGGCGTCGCTCGAAGGCTTCGACAAGGCAAAATTGACCTGGGAGCCCGCGAGCGACGACCAAACACCGGCCGAATCGATTCGCTACGTCGTCTATCAGGGCGAAGCGGCCG
>DATEMX010000452.1:0-4024 GCA_035275365.1 Polyangiaceae bacterium
TGGCTGCGGCTCGTCGAGTAACGGCGGCGGCGCAGCAGGAGGGGGCGATAATTGTGCGCAGGCCTGCGCCAAAGCCGACGCCTTGCACTGCGCCATGGACACCCCTGGCGACTGCGCTAAGCAGTGCAGCATGAGCCCCCCCGCATGCAAGTCGCAGCTCGATGCGCTTTCGGCGTGCGCGGCAACGTCGACCTACATGTGCGACGCCGACGGCGAGGCTCAGGTCGTAGGCTGCGACTCGCAGGGCGTAGCCTACATCACCTGCATCCTCGGCGGGCTCGGCGACGGTGGGTTGACCATCGGCGGCGACAACTGAGAGAGAATCTAAGCCCGCGGGGGCGGCGCGCTAGACGCCCGGCCTTGGCCCAGCCGTTGAAGGCCCAATCGACGACGATGATCTCGTCTCCGCATTTGACGAAGCTGGGCGCGCTGTCGCGCATCCACGCTCGGTCGGTGGGTATCGGCACGAGCTCGACCTCAGATGGCGCGCGAGCTCGGAATGTTGCCCTCTTTTCATCCGTGAGAAAAAGTGAAACCGAGCCCCCGCTATCGACGCGACAGGCGCCGAGCCTCAATCGCAGTTCTTGCCGTACACGCACGCCAGCTCCCTGACGCCCTTCGACGTGGCGGTGAGGGTGCAGAAGCGCAGGCTCGAGTTGTTGCAGCGGTCTTCGCAGAAATCGAACATGTTCGGGATGCCGGGGACACGGCTCTCGTCCTGCGAGTAGCTGTGGTCACCGTTGGGTCCGTACATGCAACTGACTTCGGCCTCGGGCGAATCGTGGTTGAAGCTGACGTGGCAAGCGGTGACGGAGCCTTCGCGTTGCACCGAGCACGCGTCGCACAGAGAAAAAACCGTTCGACCGTCGGAGAACGGTGTCGTCTCGGGAGCGGGGTGCTGAGTGTCCCAGTACCTGCACGGCTCGGCGCACCCGCAGGCGCCGAGAACAGACGCGATGACTGTGACGACCAGCCACGGCTCGCGACGTAATGTGTGCCACGCCGACGACAAATTCGCGACCCGATCTCGAAAGGATTTCATGTCGAGGCAAATAAGCAATGCGCGCGCCAAACCGTTTCGACCGCGAGTCGGCTCGGGTTTCTACCTCCCCGACAGAAACGGCAGCCGCTGAAACAGTGCCTCCGGCGTGTTCTTCACGACCGGCATGATCGCGCGCCAGAACGACGGCACGTACGCCTCGGGCACCCCGGCGTCCATCGCAGCGACGATGCCGTTGGCGACCGAAGGGGGCTTGCCGAAGAGGGCGTGCTTTTTGTGATCGCGCGTCATCGGAGAATCGACGGGGCCGAGCTTGAGCGTCGTGACGGTGACGCCCGCCGCGTAGAGTCGCGTGCGCAGGCCTTGCAAATAGATGTTGAGCGCGCCCTTCGCGGCGCCGTAGGTGTAGTTGCGTGGTCGCCCGCGATCGCCGGCGACGGACGTGATGACGCCGAGACGGCCGCTTCGCGCGGCCTCCATGTGGTTGGCGAGCGGGATGAGCAACGACACCACGCTCGAGAAGTTGGTGCGAAACGTCGTTTCGGCGTTGGCCCACGTGCGCTCGCAGGCGAGCTGATCGCCGAGATCGCCGTGCGCGATGAGCACGCGGTCGACGCCGCCCATGGCCGCCCAACATTCGGCGGCGACGCGCTCGTTAGCGTCGAGGACCGCGAAATCCGCGATATGCGAGGTCACGTGCGCGCCGGCGCAGCGCTCCACGACCTCGCGGAGCTTGTCGGCGTTACGGCCGACGAGGTGAAGTCGATCGCCGCGCGCGGCGTGGATCCGCGCGACCTCCGCCGCGATCGCCGACGTCGCGCCGAAAATCACGACGCGATCCATCGCTAAAACCCAATCTTGCGCATGACGAAGCGCGGGAGCCAGCGGATGACGAGCATCACCAGCGCCCACATGCGCGGCGTGTACAAAACCTGCTTGCGTTTGTCCATGGCGCGGATGACGTCGCGCGCAACCCCATCGGGTTCGCCCGCGAAGGGCGGCGGCTTGAGACCCGCGGTCATGCCGGTCTTCACGAACCCGGGCTTGACGCAGAGCACCGAGAGGCCGGCTGCGTGAAACCTGTGGTCGAGCGCTTCGAGATAGATGGCGAGCCCGCCTTTGCTCGAGCCATAGATGGCCACGGGCTTACGCCCGCGATCGCCGGCCACCGATGAAAACACGGTGAGCTGCCCGCCGCCGCGCGCGAGGAGGCGCTTTCGGGCGTGTTCGCAGAAGACCACGGTGTTGGCGTAATTGACGGTAACGAGCCGGCGCGTCAGCTCGACGTCGGCTTCGAGTGCATCTTGAGAAGCGAACATCGCCGCCGTGACGATGACGGAGTCGAAGTCGCCGAGCGCGGCGTCGGCGGCGTCGAGCGCCGCGGAAAACCCCGAAGGATCCTCGAGGTTGCAGAGCGCATGGCCGACCCCGGCGTTTCGGGGATGGCGCGCCTTCAGATCGGTGGCGCTCTTGGCGAGGTCGCCCTCTTCGAAGCCCAGCAAAAACACGGCGTCGCCGCGCTCGGTGAGCTGCTGCGCGATGGCCCGGCCCATGCCGGAGGTGCCTCCGAGGACGACTGCCTTCACGCCCGATCACCGAAGAGTCGCACCGATTGCGCGCTTCGAAGGCGGCGCTGGGGATCCCATTTCTCCCGCGCCGCCAAGAAGGCGGGGAGCCGCGGCTCCATGGCGCGAAAGTGCTCGGGCCGCGTGAACTGATCTTTGGTGAGGTACATGCGGCCGCCCGTGGCGATGACGAACTCGTTGAGGCTGTCGATGATGCGCTGAATCCCCGACGAAACGGCCATGTCGATGGCGATCGACGTCCCCTCGAGAGGAAACGACAGGAGCCCTTTGCCCTCGGGCCCGCAGTCTTTGATGACGCAGAGCGGCGAAGCGCCGCCGAGCTTCGTGAGCAGCGCCATGAATTCGCGGACGGCAGGCGCCCCGGCCGCGCGCGGAATGACGCATTGGTATTGCGTGAACCCGCGCGAGCCGTACACGCGGTTCCACTGCAAGATGGCGTCGAGCGGATAGAAGAAAGGATCGGGGGCGACGAAGCGCTTGGCGTGACGACGAAAGTGGGTCCAATAAAATGCGGTATTGAACGCCTTGACGGTGAGCGAGTTGATGGCCCAGTTCGGCAGATCGACGGGAAGCACCTTGTCGCGCGACGCGCGCGAGGGCTTCGGGCCGGACTCGTCGAGCGTGGCCCAGCGGCCCGCCATGAGGATTCCGCGCCCCATCGATCGACCGCGATTCAAGCAATCGATCCAGCCCATCGTCATCGGCCATTGTGGTGCGGCGCCGCCGAGCGCGGCCAAATACTCGTCGATGCTACCGACGCGCTCGCTCTCCATCCATACCCACGACGAGGGGATGCGATGCAGCACGAACTCCACCTCGAGGATGTGGCCCAAGAGACCCATGCCGCCGATCGTCGCGTAGAAGAGGTCGGCGTGCTCCGAAGGTGAGCAGTCGACGATGCTGTCGTCGGCGAGGCGCATGCGCAGCGAGCGCACGTGGGCGCCGAAGCACCCCTCGCGGTGGTGATTTTTGCCGTGCACGTCGCTGGCGACCATGCCGCCGACGGTGACGAACTTGGTGCCGGGTGTGACGGGAGGAAAGAAGCCGCGCGGAATGAAGAGGCGGTTCAACTCGACCAAACTGAGGCCCGCCTCGGCCCGAATGACGCCCGTCTCGGGGTCGAAAGCGAGGATCCGATTGGCGAGCCGCGTGGCCACGATCTTGTCGTCGGCGCTGGCGGGTAGGGACGAGTCCCCATACGACCGCCCGAGCCCTCGCGAGAGAATCGCACTCTCGGTGGCGCGTTCGAGGTTCTCCGACAGAATCTCGCGCCCAGGTCGAGAGAGACGCCCCCACGCCGCGAGCCGCGGCTGCCGGGCGAGCGCGCGGGAATCGGGGGGTTGGGTGGGGGCCAGCGCCATGGCTGGTTGGACTTGCGAGGGCAACAGAGCTCTACCTGGGTCGATAAGACGACCGGTGACGGTTTGCGGGCGTGTAG
>DATEMX010000453.1:0-5350 GCA_035275365.1 Polyangiaceae bacterium
GACCGCCCGGAGGAGGCAGCGGCAGAACCCAATCATTTCCCCTGTGCCGGGGTACTAGTGCCGCGCGGCCGAAGTCCGGGCAGAAATGAGGAGCTAAGAGCCTCGCGATGATCGGCGCCGGAGGTGCCGTGGGGGTGGGGCCCTGTTCCGGGCGAAGCCCCCGAAGACAAAGTGATAGTGCCGCGGCGAAGCCGCCTCCGCGCGAAGCGCGGGCTTGGCCAAAGTCGGGCCCGACTTTGGCCAAGTGGCACTAGATCGCGCAGCCAAGCTCGCGTAGGTTGCCGGCTTGCAAACTAGCCCATCAGGGAGCCATCCAACGTGAACATCGATTTGAAGCAGCTCGAAGAGCTCCTCAAAGTGCTCGAGGAGCGAGACATCTCCGAGTTCGAGTTCGAGGACGAGAAAGCCCGAATCCTCCTGAAGCGCGGGCAACAGATCGTCGCCGTGGCGACGCAGCCCAAGATGGCCGCCGTGAGCAACGCAGGCGAAGGGAGCCCGCACGAAGCCGTCGCCCCCAAGCAAGCCGAGGCGAACGTCGCCTACGTGACCTCGCCCTTCGTCGGCACCTTCTATCGGGCGCCTTCCCCCGAGGCCCCCCCGTTCGTCGACGTGGGAAGCAACATCCGCGCGGGCCAAGCGCTTTGTATCGTCGAGGCGATGAAGCTCATGAACGAGATCGAGGCCGAGTTCGCGGCAACGATCGTCGAATGCCTCGTGGAGACCGGAAGCCCCGTCGAATTCGGGCAACGTCTCTTCAAAGTCAAGAAGGCCTGACAAGGGCCGATCATGTTCCGCAAGATCCTGATCGCGAACCGGGGAGAGATCGCCGTCCGGGTGCTCCGCGCGGCGCGCGAGATGGGCATCGCGACGGTGGCCATCCACTCCGACGTCGATGCCCAAGCCCTTCACGTGCGCTTTGCCGACGAAGCGGTGTGCGTCGGTCCCGCTCCAGCGCCGCGCAGTTACCTCAACATTCCCTCGATCATCAGCGCCGCCGAGATCACGGGCGCCGACGCCATTCATCCCGGCTACGGATTTCTTTCGGAGAACGCGCATTTCGCCGAACTCTGCGGGAAATGCCGGCTTACCTTCATCGGGCCTACGCCGGCGGCCATGCGCACCTGGGGCGACAAAGTGAGCGCGCGCGCGACGGCGGTGAGCCACGGCTTGCCGCTCTTGCCGGGCACGGGCGTCTTGCGCGACGCCGCCCACGCCGTGAGCGAGGCTCGGCGCATCAAGTTGCCCGTCATCCTGAAGGCGTCCGGAGGTGGCGGAGGGCGCGGCATGCGCATCGTGCGCGATCTCGACGAGCTGCCGCGCGCGTTCGAGGCGGCTACCGCCGAGGCCATGGCCGGCTTCAACAACCCCGACGTGTACCTGGAGCGGTTCGTCGAAACGCCACGCCACATCGAGTTCCAGGTGCTCGCCGATCAGCACGGCGGCGTGTGGACGCTCGGCGAACGCGAATGCTCGCTGCAGCGCAGGCACCAGAAGGTCATCGAAGAGGCGCCGAGCCCAGCCATCACGCCCGCGAAGCGAGCCGAAATGGGTGAGCTCATTCGCAAGGCGATCGCGGCGACGCAATACACGACGCTGGGAACGCTCGAATTTCTCATGGACGAGCGCGGTGAGCTCTACTTCATGGAGATGAACACGCGCGTGCAGGTCGAGCACCCGGTCACCGAGATGACGACGGGCGTCGATTTGGTCAAAGAGCAGATCCGCGCGGCCGCTGGCTACCGGGTCGAGCTGCCCGACACGCGGCCGTGGCACTTTCGCGGTCACGCCATCGAGTGTCGCATCAACGCCGAAGATCCCGTCTCCTTCGCGCCCTGGCCGGGGCTCATCACCGAATATTATCCGCCCGGTGGCAGCGGCATTCGCATCGACTCCGGCGTTTATGGCGGCTGGCGCGTGCCCTCGCAGTACGACTCCCTCATCGCCAAGGTCATCGCCCACGCGGCGACTCGCCAAGAGGCCATCAAACGCATGGATCGCGCCCTCGACGAGTTCATCGTGACCGGTATTCGCACCAACATTCCGCTGCACAAGCGGCTCCTTCGCGATCGCGAGTTCGTCGAAGGTCGGATGTCGACCCGCACGATCGAGAAGGTCATCGCCGCCGGGCTCTAGCGATGGCATCATCGAGGGGAGTCGGTCATTTTGAATGATCGTGATTTTCCCGTGCCAAAGTCCAAAGCCGTCGTGCTGACGCAAGCGATCGCCCAGGGCGACGTTCGCGCGGCGGCGCGTGCGTGCCGCCTCGTCGACGACGAACTGCCCGGCCACGTCGAGCTTCTGAAGAGCCTCTTCCCGCACACCGGGCGCGCTTGGGTCGTGGGGATCACGGGCAATCCCGGATCGGGCAAGAGCACGCTCGTCGATCGGTTGATCGAAGCGCTCCGCGCGCGCGGGTCGAAAGTGGCCGTCGTCGCCATCGATCCCACGAGTCCCTTCACGGGCGGCGCCATCCTCGGCGACCGCATCCGCATGCAGCGCCACGCCGGCGACGCGGGGGTCTTCATTCGCTCGCTGGCGACGCGCGGCGCGCTCGGCGGCCTCACGCGATCGGCGCGCGACGTCGTGCGCGTGCTCGACGCGTGGGGCGCCGACGTCATCTTGGTCGAAACTGTCGGCGTGGGGCAAGACGAGCTCGAGATCACGCGCACCGCCCACACGACGCTCGTCGTCATGGCGCCCGGCATGGGCGACGACGTGCAAGCCATCAAGGCCGGCATCCTCGAGTGCGCCGACGTTTTCGCCGTCAACAAGGCCGACCGCGAAGGGGCCGACAGCACCGTGCGCGATCTCGAGCTCATGATTGCCCTCGGCGCGGAGACCGTCTTCGGCGGATCGCACTCCCCGGGTCATGCGCACGGCGCGCTCGATCTCGCCGCGGCGAGCGCGCGCCAAGCCGCGGGGAAGTGGGTGCCGCCCATCCACAAATGCGTAGCCACCAAAAACCAAGGCGTTGCGGAGGTCCTCCTGCACCTCGAGGCCCACAGGGCGTGGCTCGCCACCGACGCTGGGAGCGCTCGGTTGGTGCAGAGGCAGAGAGAAGAGCTCCAGGGCATCTTGCGCGACGCCTTGACCCGCGAGGCCATCGCCGAGCTCGGCCCCGACGTCGAAGCGCTCGCCCGGGACGTCGCTGCGCGAAGAATCGATCCCTACTCGGCGTGCGAGGACCTGATCGAGCGCTTTCGCAGCGTGCGTCAATAATGTCAATTGTTTCGGACGCTTGATGACACGCCTGGCAGCTCCCTCGTCGTGAGGTGGCGCTAGGGCCGACTGTGGTCGGTCTTTTGGCTCGATTTCCAGGTGGCAAGGGGCTTGTGAGACGGGTCTCGTGTCTGGTAACGCTCCACCCGCGGCGGAGCGGTGCCTCGCTCCCACATCGGTCGTAGGCTCACGAAATCCGCCGCGAAAGGTCCAATGAGACTCGCGGTACCGAAAGAGAATACGCCTGGCGAGACTCGGGTGGCGATCGCCCCCGACACCATCAAGCGCCTCATCGCGAAGAAGGTCGACGTGAGCGTGGAGACGCACGCCGGTGAGCGTGCTTTCATCCGAGATGACGACTACCGCGCGGCCGGAGCGACGGTCGAGCCGTCGGCCGACGACCTCTTTGCCAAGGCCGATCTCGTCGTTCAAATCCACCCGCCGACCCTGGCGCAAATCGCCAAGCTCCGCGAAGGTTCGACGATCATCAGCTTGCTCTACCCTTTGACCAACGTCGAGCTCGTGCAGGCACTCGCGGCGCGCGGCGTAACGGCGATCTCGGCGGACATGATCCCGCGCACGACGCTCGCCCAGAGCATGGACGTGTTGAGCTCGCAGACGACCGCGGCAGGCTATCACGGCGTTCTCTTGGCCGCGGCGGCCCTCCCCAAGTTCTTCCCCATGCTCATGACGGCGGCCGGCACCATCCCCCCGGCCAAGGTCCTCGTGCTCGGCGCGGGCGTGGCCGGCTTGCAGGCGATCGCGACCGCGCGGCGCCTAGGGGCCGTGGTCGAGGCCTTCGACGTGCGCAAAGCCGTCAAGGAGCAGGTCCAGAGCCTCGGCGCCAAATTCGTCGAGGTCGAAGGCCTGGCCGACGCGCAGACCCAAGGCGGTTACGCCAAAGAGATCACCGAAGACGAGAAGCAAAAGCAGGCCGACGCCATCAAGCGGCACATCGCCAAGTCCGACGTCTGCATCACCACGGCGCTCATCCCAGGCCGGCGCGCGCCCATCTTGATCACGGCCGACATGGTGCGCGGCATGCGCGCGGGGTCGGTCATCGTCGATCTTGCGGCCGAGCAAGGCGGAAACTGCGAGCTCTGCAAGCCCGGCGAAACCATCGTCGACAGCGGCGTCACCATCATCGGCACCACCAACCTACAGGGCAAGGTGGCCGTCGACGCCAGCCAAATGTACTCGCGCAACATGGAGAAGCTCGTCGTCCACATGCTCGAAGGCGGGGCGCTCAAGATCGACCTAGGCGAGGAGATCACGAGGGGTTGCGTCATCACGCACGGCGGTGAGGTCGTGAATCCTCGCGTCAGCGAAGTCGTCACGGCCAAAGGAGCCGCCTAAATGCCGCAGGAACTGCTGTTTGCTCTCTACATCTTCGTGCTCGCGGGTTTTCTCGGACATCACGTCATCTCCAAGGTGCCTCACCTCTTGCACACGCCGCTCATGGCAGGCACGAACGCCATCTCCGGCATCTCGCTCGTCGGCTCGCTCGTCGCGGCGGGCGGCAACTTCAACATGGTGAGCACCGTCCTCGGGGCCATCGCGGTGACGTGCGCCACCATCAACACGGTGGGCGGCTTTCTCATCACCGACCGCATGCTCAAGATGTTTCGCAAAAAGGGCGGTCAGCGCTGATGGATCAGTTCATCAACTTCAGCTACCTCATCGCGTCGGTTTGCTTCATCCTCGCGCTGCAAGGCCTCTCCTCGCCGAAGCACGCGAGGAAGGGCATCTTCGTCGGCGTGCTCGGCATGGCCGTGGCCGTGGGAGCCACGCTCTTCCATCACGAGATCGTCTCCTATACATGGATCATCCCGGGCCTCGTCATCGGCTCGCTCATCGGAGCGGCGATGTCGATCTGGATCCCGATGACGAAGATGCCGGAGCGAATCGCGCTCTCGCACTCCTTCGGAGGTCTGGCGGCGGCGCTCGTCGGCGTGTCCGAATACTACACGCACGGCGCCGATCTCTCGGTAGTGACGCGCACGGCCCTGGGGCTCGAGGTGTTCCTCGGGTTCTTGACGTTTACGGGTAGCTTGATGGCGTTCGGCAAGCTCCAAGGGTTCATCACTGGAGCTCCGGTCACCTACAAATTCCAGAACTTCTCCAACATCGG
>DATEMX010000454.1:0-6578 GCA_035275365.1 Polyangiaceae bacterium
TGAATCTGATCGCCCGG
Organism: Polyangiaceae bacterium; assembly: GCA_035275365.1. Lineage (GTDB taxonomy): Bacteria > Myxococcota_A > Polyangia > Polyangiales > Polyangiaceae > DASWDH01. Next base: position 18 of record DATEMX010000454.1, read on the forward strand.
CTGGATTTTGCACTTGTTGATGCGCGCGCCGTTGACGATGGTGCCAGGCTCGTTGCCGAGATCGATGAGGGTCACGTCTTCCGGCGAGACGACCTCGATGACTGCGTGCATGCGCGAGGCGAGCTCGTCGTCGACCCGCAAATGACTCTTCGGGTCTTTGCCGACCTTGACGATGTCCTGCGTCACCGTCTCACGACGAACGAGCTGGTCTCCTTCGTAGAGACCAAACGTGAGGGAAACTTTCGTCTTGCCCTGGCCTTGCATCGCTTTGCCTTCGTCTTTCTATTGTGCGTTACGAAACTTCAAAAATTCCTAGAGGTTCTCGACCGATTTCAGCATCTCCGGCACGAACGACGTTCGCGGCCGGATCAGCGTCGTTCGCACCGGGCCAGGCCGGACGCGAATGGATGCGTCGTTCGGACCGAAACCGCCCGCGTTCAGCGGATCGTCAGTGAACTCGTAGCCGTAGCCTTGGTCTTTACCACCCCCACCGGCAGGCGGAGCACCCGCGGCGGGAGCAGATGCTTGTGCCCACGAAACACCCGAAAAAAACATGACTGCTAGGCCCGCAACGATGCCCGACTGACTGCGCCTCGATCGAACCATGGGTTCAGCCTCCTTGAAAACTTCCGCCTGAATTACAGTGTAATTGTACTACCAACGCGAACGCTCCGTCAACGACCAATACCCGACACGGCAGCGACTTTCGAGTCATTCGAGCCTTCACCCCTTGGCGAGCGCGCTCGCAAAGACAGTGCGAGCGCCGGAGCGCATTCCCGTCGAGACAGTCGCGAACGGCCGAAGTTCCCGAAAATTAGGGGGTCGGTGCCGGTGCGGGCGCCGGCTCGGGGGGAGCAGCACCTTCGGCGGGCGCCTCACCCTCTTCTGTCGGCGCGTTCTGCTCTTTCTCTTGCTGCGCTGCGTCGATGGCCGCCTGGGTCTGACCCTCTTTGATGAACTTCACCGTGTCGCGGATGTCTTGCGCGCGATCCTTCGAGCGCTTGACGGCGTCGGCAAATTCCGCCGCCCCGCCAGCCTTGGCGACGAAGCTGTCGAAGATCGAAGCCGCTTGCTCGAGCATGGGGACGGCGTTCGAACCGCCGCCCTTGGCCTTGTATTCCTGCGTGAAGATAGCCTCGTTGTAGTAGGTCTCGGCGCGTTCGGGCGCGAGTTTCTTGCACTGCTCGAGCTCGGCCTGCGCCTCGGCGACCCTGGCATCGAAGTTCGTGTCGTTGATTTGACCGCGAATAGCGAGCGCGAGCCCGAGGTGGGCGTCGTAGTCGCTCGGCCGAATCTTGAGCGCCGCTTTGTAGGCGTCTTCCGCGGCCTTGAACCCACGGAACGAGAGATTGACCGCCGCGAAGTTCATCTGCGCCTCGAAGAACGTGGGATCGAGCTTGGCCGCCGATTGGAACTCTTGCACGGCGCTGTTGATGTTTTGAAGCTCGACCTGAATGAGGCCGGCGGTGTTGTGGATCGCGGCGTAGTTCGGATTCTTGCGGATGGCCTGGGAGCACACGAGCGCCGCGAGCTCGAGCTGCTGTTGGTCGGCCTTCTTCGTCTTGGCGAAGGTGGCCGTCTTACGCCGCCCGCCGCCCCGCCCTGCCTTTTGCTTGGCTTGCTCGAGGTAGTAGAGCGCGAGCTGATTGAAGGCCGGCTGGTAGCCATCGTCGATGGCGAGCGCGCGCTGCAGGTTCTTCTTCGCGCGGTCGAAATCGTTGGCGCCGTCTTGATCGGGATTGGCGGCGCGGCGCCTCATCTGAAGCATCGCGAGATTGACGAGCGCTTCGACGTTCTGGAACTGCGCGTCGCGCACGGACTGCATGAGCTCGGCGATCACCGCCTCCGTCGCCGGATCGCCCTTCTCTTTGAACTCGTAGAGGGCCATCTGCACGCGCGCGCGGTGAAACTTTTGGTCGAGGTTCAGGGCGGCTTGAAACTGCCCCTTCGCCTCGCCGTCTTTGTTGCAGCGCTGGTAGGCGAGCCCGGCGTTGTAGAGCGCCTCGGGAAACTCTCGCCTCATCTCGGACTTCTGAGTCTCCGATGCTTCGAGAAACGCCTTGGCGATCTGCGTGCAGGTCGCGTCGTTCCAGTCGTTGGCCTTGTCGTGCGCGACCATCGCCTGAAGGGCGTCGTTGTATCCCTTGGCGGCGGTGGAGGAGACGGGCTTCACCACCGGCTCCTTGCGTTTCCCGTCGGGCGTATTGACCGACAACGATCCGCCTCCGCAGCCGACGAGCAAGAAGAGAGCTGAGCAAACGACGCTGGCGCTGACTCGTTTCATGGCATGACTCCTGTATCGCAGGCTGGGGCCGAAGGCCCGCGCCGAGTAACACTGCCGAGCGATCATCGCTTCTTCCCCGAACCCGGCAGCTTGCCGCGCGTCTTGCCAGCGGTGCCTGCTCTCGGCTTGGGCCCCGCGCTCTTCTTCGGCTTCTCGTCTTCCCCTGACGCCTTTTCCTTCGATTCGGCGGCCGGTGTTGCGGAAGCCGGCGGTGCCTCGTTGAAAGGCTCGCCGCCGATCTGCAGCGGGTACGGCCGATCGTTGAGACCGCTCCCGACGTTGTTCGGCGAAGCGCGGAACTCGTCGACGGCGTGGTACTCGTTCTTGTAGGTCTTCGAGAGCCACACTTCGCACTTGCGCGAATATTCGTCGAAGAATTGGTAGGTCACCGAATACTTGAGGCACGTCTCGAAGGCGCCCTTCGCCCGTTGCTTGTCGGGCTCGGAGGCCTGGTCGAGGCTCTCGTAGTAGGTGTTGCGAAGCTCGGTGTCCTTCTTGATATCGGTCGGGATGGGAGCGTCGCGGAACTCTTTCACGAACCTTCCGTAGAGCCCTCCTACCTGCGAGCCTGCGGCGATGACCCAGCGCGGCGGCGGCGTCGGCTGAAGATTCACGATCTTCAGGTACTCCTCCTGCGCCTTCTCGATGGCCGGCTTCTTCTTCTTCATCCAATCGACGACCGGGCCCTTGATGTGCTTGAGGACGGCCTCTTTCGAGCCCGGACCCTTGTAGACCGGGAATTTGATCTTCTCGACGTCCTCACGCTTCTCCTCGGCGAAGAAGAAGTACGCCTCGCCGACGGCCGTGAGGGCTTTGCCGAGGCGGCGGATCTTGGCGCCGTCGTCCTCGTCGGGCAGGGACATGATCTTCTGCTCGGCAGACTTTGCGTCGGCCCAGAGCCCCTTGACCTTGCTGTACTCCGCCTTGGCTTCGTTCTTGCGTTTCAGGTTCGACCAGGTGCGCGCCAGGAGCCCGTGGGCCTGCACGACGACGTCGAAGGTGGCGCTGCGCTCGATGAGCGGCATCGCCGTGGAGAGCCGTTGCCGCGCCTTATCCCAGTTCTCCTGCTCGGCATAGTGAGCACCGATGCCGAACGCGATCGCCGCGGTGGTGGCGGGCTTCGTGTTGCCGAACGAGCGGTTGTACGCGTCGCCGTCCTTGATGGCCTCGTCTTCCTGACCGAGACCAAGTCGGAGCAGCGTCGCGTCGGAGAGCGCCTTGTCGGCGTTTTCTCCCTTGGGATTTTCTCGGGCGTATTTTTCGTACCAATTGGCCGCTTCGTCGTAGACGGCGATAGCCTGGTAGTTGCCGCCGATTTCGTAGACGGCTTTCTTGGCGAGCTCGCTCTTGTCCATCATGTTGGCCGGATTGATGAGAATCAACCGGGCCTGGATGGCCTTGGCCACGAGGCGCGCTGCCTGGAAGGCTTTGGCGCCGTTGTAAACGACCTCGTCCATCTTCTCGCACTGCATCGGGGTCTTCTGGCGAATCGGCTCTTCGCCGTAGGTGCGCCAGAGCTGGATGTAGTCGTTGCCCGCCTGCTCGTAGAGCCGCAAGGCCTGCGGGCCGCCGCGATCGGCGAGCTTGACCTTGTTCTCCGCCCCGAGGCGCGCGATGTCGCACTGAATCTTCGTCAGCGCCGTGCACTGCTCTTGGTTCTTCTGGAAGTTCGCACCTTCGCAGTAGAGCTTGAGGAACAGCGGGACGTCTTGGGCCATCGACTCGAAGCAGCCCGGCCTCGGTGGATCGCTGTGCCCGCCGAGCACGTTGAGCGACTCGAGGTAGAGCTGCGCCGCGTAGATGCCGACGTCTTTGTCGGGGTAGGTCACGGCGACGTCGCGGAACCCGATCGACGCCTCTTCCCAGTGCTGCGCCTCGAAGTAGGTGCGCGCGCGAGCATATTTGACCTCGATGTATTGATCGAGGGCCGCTTTGTCGCCGTCTTTCGGCTTGATGTAGCAGACGTAGCGGTTGAAGGCCGTGATCATGCCCGACTGGTTGGCGTTGAGCGCCTTCGGCTTGAAGGCGGCTTCGTCTTCCTTCACGCTCTTCTTGCCCTGCCCCGGAAGATTGCCCGAGCCCCTGCGATCGCTCTTGTCGGCGTGGCTGGCCTGGTAAATGTTCTGGTAGCAGAGCACCGCCGCGTAGGCGGCCTCGGGGGCCTCGGCCGACGTCGGTGCTTCGGCGACGACGGCGTCGAACGCCGGGCCACACTCCGCCCAGCGCTGCTGGAAGTAGAGCAAGTCGGCCATGGCGTACTTGATCTTGAAGATCGTGGGCCAGTCGTCCTTCACGATGCGCGGGAACTCGAACTTGGCGAATTGCTCCGGGCTGAAGTTGTCGATGACCTTCTTGTAGAGGTAGGCGGCGAGCGTCATCGTCTTCTGATCGCCGGTGCCGCGAACGCCGCCCGAACCGACGGCTTCGAGGTGCCATGCCATGCCCGTTTCAGCGACGAGCTCCGCCGTCATGTTGGCGCACTTCGAGGCCGGCTCGCCGGAATGCTTGCCCTTGGCGAACGCGCCGTAGACTTCGACCTGGCGGTCGAGCTCGGTCTTGATCTGCTCTTTGTTGCCCGACTTCATGGCCATCGTTGCCTGCGTGACGTGGCCCTGGTAGCGGCAGAAATTCTCGCCGCCTTTGTCGCGCGACATGAGGTCGTGGTAGAGGGCGACGGCTTCGGGGTAGTGACCGGTGTCGAGGTAGTTGGTCCCTAGGTCGTCCATCATCTTGAGCGTCTTGGTGTTCTCGCCGCCGGTGTCGCCCGAGAGATTCTTGAAGAAGTTGTAGGCACCGTCGGGGCGGCCCGAGAGCGCGTAGACCGGAACGAGATCACGCCGCGCCGCGATGGCGAGCTGAGCCGCGTTGGGCACCGAGGCGAACTGCACGCCGTAGTCGATCGTCTTCTTGAACTCGTCGAGCGACCGCGGAAATTCGCCCTTGTTCCAGTAAACGTAGGCGAGCTTGTAGTGCGCGTAGCCGAAGACCTTGTTGTTGGGCGGCGGGTACTTGATGACCTCTTGGTAGGCCCCGGCCGCCAAATCCCACTTCGAAGGATCGCCCTGCGCTTCGTTGAAGAAGAGCTCACCGAACGCCAGATAGGCGTTGGGGATATATTTCGACTGCGGCGCCTTCTGGATGAGCTCGTAGTAAATCTTGCGAGCGTTGGCGAAGTCTTGCCCCTGCTCGTGCTCGTAGGCGAGGTAGTAGAGGACCTCGTCCATCTGTGAGTAGTTCGGATACTCGGTCTTCAGGCGGGAGTAGTAGTCGATCGCCTTCTTGCGCGCGGCGACCATGATGGCGCCCGCTTGCGTCGCGTTCTGTTGGAACTTGGCGACCGCACCGGCGTTGGTCTTCTTGGCTTCGTCGGCCTTGATGCCCGCTTCGGTCTTGTCGCGGAACGCCGACGACTCGAGCTCGACATAGTCTTCGGCGAGTCGCCGCAGGAGCTGCGCGCGATCGGGTGAGTTCTTCGGGGTCGAAGCGAAGAGGTTCTCCAAGCCTTGAATCTCGGTCACGAGCAGCGCTCGCACGCGAGCCGCGAGACGACCGCGTCGCTCGTCGCGTTGCGCGTTGGCCTGGAGCTCGGGGGCGCCGGGCTTGGTCTGCTGATCTTTCTTCTTCAGCTCTTGCGGGGGAGGCGCGGAGTGAAATTGCGCCTTCGGCCCCTTGCCAGTCGTACCGAGCATGGTCGGTCCGTTGGTGGGGCAGGTGCCGAGCGCCTGCGTGGCCTGCGCGGAGATGCATTCTCCGCCGGCTGGGGCTGCTGCACCGGCGGCGGTCGGCTTATCGGCCTCCGCCGCGATCGCCGAACCGCTCGCGAAGGCGAGTGAGAGGCCGACGACCGCACAATGCTTTCGAAACGAATTCATTCGCTACCTCCCGCACTTTGAAACGACAACCTGCCGGTAAAAGCCGAGCTCGTCGCGCCAGTACTCGCCGTTGAACGGCCAAAGCACGTGCTCCTCGTCGGGCTTTACTACACCGTACTCCTTGGATTCTTCTTTGCTGACCTGACCCGACGTGATGACAGCGTCGATCTGGTTACGCTGGGCAGCCGTGATGTCGATGAGGATCTTGGCGCCGTTGCGCAGGTGCTCGTTGAGCTCGTCGAGCGTTCGCTGATATCGCTCTCGCGCTAGATTGCCCGCGTTGCGCACGGCCAAATCGCGAGCGAGCTGCAAGCCGTCTTGCACCTCGCCGCCGAGCGGCGAATTCTGGAAGGAACCGGGCGCCTTCTTGAACCGGGTCTGCTCCTCATCGAGGATGCGCACGTA
>DATEMX010000455.1:0-9734 GCA_035275365.1 Polyangiaceae bacterium
GTCGATCCCCGTGGTCCCCTTGTCGGAGCGGACGATTTTGCCCGCCGCCACCGACGCAACTTGCCCGAGCTGTGCTTCGCCCTCGGCGGAGAGCTCGGTGGTGAGGAGCTTCCCGTCGTCGTCTTTGCGCCACCCGAGCGATTTGCCGTCGGGCGACACTTCGGGGATGCGCTCGGGCGTGCGCCCTCCGATCTGGACGACGTGGACCGCGGTGCCTTCTTCGCCGGCGGAGCGCGCGACGCTCACGGGATCTCCTTCGAGATCTTCGCCGTCGGTCACCAGCAAGATGACGCGGCTGTGGTCGTGCGACAGCGGATCGCTCGCCAAGAGCTCGCGGGCGCGGGCCATCGCGCGCGCGATGGCCGTGCCGCCGATGGGCATGTCGTTCGGTTCGAGCTGGCGGAAGAACTGCGCGATGGCGGCGCCGTCGGAAGTAAGTGGAAACCCGATGGGCTCGCCGGCGAAGGCGACAGCGCCGAACCGCGCGCCCGGCAACCCGCGAACGAGTCGAGCGACCTCGGCCTTGGCGCGATCGATCCGCGACGGCGCGACGTCGCGCGCGTACATGCTCTTCGAGAAATCCAGCACGATGATGACGTCGAGGTTGGTGGCGGGGATGAGCTTGGTGCCCTTGCCATATTGCGGACGTGCGACGGCCACGAAGGCGAACGCCGTCGCGATGACCACCCACACGCCCTTCCAAGCCCTCCTGCGCGCCGCGCGGCCGGTGACGAGCTCACGAATGCGGTCGAGATCGCCGAACCTCCGGCTCGCGCGAGCGAGACCGATGCCGCCCCACACGTAGAGCGCCGCGACGACGAGCGCGAAGAGCGCTCCGAAGAGCCAAATGGGGTGAGCGAACTTCACGGGAACCTCCGCATCACCCACGCGCGCAAGAGCGCGTCGAGCGCGATGAGGGCCACGCCGGGCAAGAGCAAGAGCGGGAACAAATCCTCGAACGACGCCGTCGACGCCTCGAAGCGCGTCTTCTCGAGGCGGTTCAGCACGTCGTGCATGCTCGCGGTGAGCGCTTGGGCGTCGGTGGCGACGTACGACTCGCCGCCCGTGGCTCCGGCGAGTTTCTTCAAGAGCTCGGGATTCACGGGGAACCGCGCGCGCGTGTAGTGAGGCTGCCCGAAGAGGTCGAGGCCATTTTGGACCTCGACCTCGTCGCCGTTGCCAATTTGAATCGTGTAGATCTTCGCTCCCACGACGGTGGCGAGGTGACCGGCGTATTCGGGCGCGATCGATCCCGCGTTGGAGTCGCCGTCGGTGAGCAGCACGATGGTCTTCGAGCGAGCGTCGCTGCGCCGGAGGCGCGCCGTGGCGACACCGACGGCGTCGCCGATGGCCGTCCCCGTCCCGTCGATCACGTCGAGCGACATCTTCTCGACCAAGAGATCGAGCAGGTGGTAGTCGAGCGTGGGGGGCGACAAGACGAACGCGCTCTTTCCGAAGACGACGACGCCGATACGATCGGTCTTGCGCCGGCTGATGAAGTCGCGAATGACGTCTTTGGCGGTGTCGAGCCGGGTGGCGCGCTTGCCGACCGAGAGGTGCGGCGCGCCGGGCGGAGCGTCGAACACGGCGCGCATCGATCCCGAAAGGTCGAGCACGAGCACGATGTCGATGCCCGATTCGTTTTCCACGTCGGGCCGCGTCGTGGAGACCGGGCGCGCCATGGCGAGCGCCATGAGCGCGATGGCGAAAGCACGCACCACGCCCGGCAAATCGCGCAGCCAAGCGCGGACGCCACGGGGCCCGGCGAGAAGCGGGGCGACGGTGCCCATGCGAAGGCGCGGAGTTCGCTCGTCCTCGCCGTAGGTTCCCCGCCAATAGACGAAAGGCACGAGCAAAAGGAGCCACAACATGTGGGGGTATTGCCAAGTGACCCCCAGCCACTCCCATTGCCGATCGATCACCGGGTAGGCGAAGGCGACCGTGCCCACCACGAGGGTGAACGCCACGAGCGAGACGATGCGAAGAGCGCCGCTCATCGGGCAGCTCCGCCCGCAGCGGGCCGCGGGGGGACGGCCACTTGGGGAATGGTAGCGTGGACGATGTGCTCACCGCCGTCGAGCACGCGCGCGCAGTCTTCCGGCGAGGGCGTGAATCGCGCGAATTTCACGAGATCGCATTCGTCGAGGAACGCGAGGATGGCGACGAGCTCGGCGACCGGCGGCTCGACGCGCTTCAATATCGACGTCATCTCGCGGGTCGTCGTCTCGAGGCCGTCGAATCCGTAGCGCCCGCCCAAATACTTTCGCACGGCGTCGGAAACTCGGTCGTAGTGTTCGGCGAACCGCTCTTGAGTAACGAGGCCCGCGTGCCGAACGGCGAAGAGCTCCTCGAAGGCCACCTCCCAGGGGGGACGCGGAGGCGGCGGAGGGGGTGCGGGGCGAGGGCGCCTCAGCCACCAGACGAGGAGCGCCGCCAACGCCGACGCGAGCACGACGGTGGCGAGCGCGCCGATGGCGATCTGTTTCGCGAGTGTCCACTCTTCGAGCTGCATGCGCGGGGGCGGGTTGGGGTGAGGCTTGGCGTCGGGCGTCGAGGCCGTGGGATCTTCGACGACGACCCGATGCGGCACCGTGCAGAGCGTGAGGAGCTCGCCGCTGGCGCGCGCGACCGCGATGGGCAGCGGGGGCAATGTCATCGAGCGACGACCAGGCATCGTCGGCAACACCAAAAGCGGGAGGGTGACCTTGGTCGTGGCTCCCGCTCCCGCCGGCGTCGTGACGACCGCTGGGGCAGCGCCGCCGTCTGTGGCCGGAATGACGAAGCCCGCGTCGGCCAAAGAACGTGCCTCGGCGCTTCCGAACTGAACTTGAAAGCCATGCGGTAGCACCGTCTCGCCCTTGCCGTGCTCGAGGGTGACTTCGAGCGTCGCCGCGTAGCCGCTCGTGGCGTGCGCGGGGAACTGCTCTTTCAATGTTGGCCGCGAAGCGCCGGTGGGAACGTGCTCGGTGCAGCTCCCCCAAGAGGGCGCTTCTTGCGCGGCCGAGGAGGGGGGGCCTCCGTCGACGTCGCCGAACGCGAGCGGCGCCGCCAATAGAAACCCGACAAAGAGAGGAGAAGCGAGGGTCTTCATGTCCTTCACCGCGTCCGCATGCGCTTCGCCCTTCGCGCGAAGAGCTGGCGAAGAGGGTCGACGAAAGGCTTGTCGGTGCGGACCACGCATTCGTCCAAGGCAAGCTTGCGAAAAAGAGTCGACCTCTCGACGCGCACGTCGCGCATCGTCTTGGCGTAGTGCGCGCGCACCCGCTTGTCGCCCGTGTCGACGACCACCGCTTGCCCCGTTTCCCAATCTTCGAAGGTGGCGAGGCCGACGTCGGGCAAGGTCTCGTCGCGCGGATCGACGAGCATCACGGGAATGACGTCGTGCTTGGCCGAGGCCAGGGCGAGGGCGCGCTCGAAACCGCGCGCGTAGAAATCGCTGATGACGAAGGCGACGCTGCGCCGGCGCGCCACCTTGGAGAGCGTCTCCAAGAGGAGCTTGAGATCGGTGCCCGTGCTCTTCGGCTCGAAGCCGAGGATCTCGCGCACCACGCGCATCACGTGCTTGTCGCCCTTCTTGGGGGGGACGATCTTTTCGACCTGGTCGGTCCCCAAAATGAGGCCCACCCGGTCGTTGTTCTTGATGGCGCTGAACGCGCACAGGGCGGCAATCTCGGCCGCCACGCGCGCCTTGCTCGCGCGCCTCGTGCCGAAGTGCTCGCTGGCCGAGAGATCGACCACGAGCATCACCGTCATCTCGCGCTCTTCGACGAAGACCTTGACGAACGTCTCGCTCGTGCGAGCCGAAACGTTCCAATCGATGGTGCGGACGTCGTCGCCAGGCTGATACTGGCGGACCTCGCGAAACGCGAGCCCCTGGCCCTTGAACACGGATGTATAGCTGCCTGCCAACTGCTCGTTCGCCAGCCGGGAGGTATGAATCTCGATCGTGCGCAGAGCTTTGATGAGCTCTTTCGGGATCATGGCGTTAGGGGACCTCGACGACCTCGAACACGCGCCGAACGATCTGTTCGGCGGTCACCTCTTCGGCCTCGGCTTCGTAGCTCAGTACCAGGCGATGGCGGAGGACGTCGGGCCCGATGGCCTTGACGTCTTCCGGCGTGACGTAGCCGCGATGGCGCAAGAAAGCGTGCGCGCGCGCGGCGAGCGCGAGCGCGATGGAGGCGCGCGGGCTCGCGCCGTATTCGATGAGGCTCGCCAGCTCTTTCATCCCGCGCCGCTCCGGCTCACGGCTCGCGAAGACGACCTCCACGATGTAGTCCTTCACGCGATCGTCGAGGTAGACGTCGCGAACGACTTTGCGGGCTTCGAGGAGCTCGTGCGGGGTCACCACCGGCTCGGCTTTGACGGAGAGCGCGCCCGTCATGCGATCCATGATTTGCCGCTCTTCGGCCTTGGTGGGATAGCCCACCTTGACCATCAACATGAAGCGGTCGATCTGAGCTTCGGGCAGAGGATAGGTGCCCTCTTGCTCGATGGGGTTTTGCGTCGCCATGACGACGAACGGATCGGGAAGCGGGTAGCTCTTCTCGCCGATGGTGACCTGGCGCTCTTGCATCGCCTCGAGGAGCGCGCTCTGCACCTTGGCGGGTGCGCGGTTGATCTCGTCGGCAAGGACGAGGTTGGCGAAGATGGGGCCGAGCTTCTGAGTGAACTCACCGCGCGTCTGGTTATAGATGACGGTGCCAATGAGGTCGGCCGGGAGGAGGTCGGGCGTGAACTGCACGCGGGCGAACTGGGCGTGGATCGCGTTGCAGAGCGTGCGAACCGTGAGCGTCTTGGCGAGACCAGGCACCCCTTCGAGCAGGACGTGACCGCCGGTGAGCAGACCGATGAGGATCCGCTCGATCATGTAGCTCTGACCGACGATGACTTTACCGACTTCGTTCAGCAGGCGCTCGACAAAGGCGCTTTCTTTGGCGACTAGCTCGTTCAATGCCCTGACGTCGTGCATGGCTCTCTAGGGGGGTGGGGGGTCGAAGCTGGGCGGGGTTTTACCACCACTTTGGGCAAAGGGTGGCGCTCCGCCCGCCTAATACCCGCGAGCACGACGGAACATTCCCGCCGCACGGCGAAGACGGCCTCAGGGCAGGGTCGGATCGCTGCTGCCGCCGGACCCCGAATCGCCCCCGTCGCGGTAGAGCCCACGCCTTTTCAGCAGCTCGCGGAGGTGATGCCGGGCCAGATCGGCTTCGCGGGCGGCCCGCGACAGGTTGCCCTCGCATCGCCTCATGAGCGTTTCCAGGTAGGCCCGCTCGAAGCGCTCGATGGCGCGCCCTTTCGCGTCGGAGAAGGTGCCCGCGAGATCGAGCGGGCTGCGCTCGGCCTCGCTGCCTCGAAAGCCGTGACCCTCGCCGGCGATGTCGACGAGACGGATGGTCCCGCCCGTGGAGAGCGCGGCGGCGCGAACCAGCGTGCTTCGGAGCTCGCGCAAATTGCCGGGAAACGGCAGCCGGCGCAGTTCGGTGAGCGCTTCTTCCTCCAGGATCACCGGCTTCTCGGCGCTCGCCGCGGCCTCTGCGAGAAAACGCTCCGACAACGCCGCGATGTCGTCGATCCGGGCGCGAAGCGAAGGAAGGACGACACGCACCCGCGCCAGGCGAAGGTAGAGATCTTCGCGAAAGCGGCTGGCCTCGATCTCCGGTCGCAAATCGCGCCGCGTCGCGGCGATCACGCGTGCCGGCGGGATTTGGGCCGACCCCGCCGGGGCGGAATCGTGCTCCTGGAGGATGCGCACGAGATGCGACTGCACCTGAGCGGGCAGGTCGCCGACCTCGTCGATGAACAGCGTGCCTCCCGCCGCGCGCTCGAACGCGCTCGCGAGCCACACGTCGCCGATGGCCGGCACGACCGTCGTCGCGTCGAGAACGATGAACGTGTCGGGCGCACAGCCGCGCTCGGCGTGCACGGCGCGCGCGACCTCTTCTTTGCCCGTCCCCGAATCGCCCAGCACGAGCAAATTGACCGATGCTGCCGCGACGCGTTCGAGGATCTGGAAGAGCTCGCGCATCTCGGGGGTCGACCCGACGAGTCCCCGAAATGGAACGAACTTTTCGGTGCTTGCGAACCCCACGCGGTGGTCGGCCTCGACTCGAAGCACCGAATCGCCCACCTGGATCATGGCGCCGGCCGCCAGCTCGACTTCGACGATGCGGTGGTCGCCTAGCCAAGTGCCGTTGGTGCTCCCTGCGTCTCGAACGAGCACGCGGCCGGCGGGCCGGCGCACGAGCTCGAGATGAACCGACGACACCCTCGGATCGTCGAGGACGAGGTCGTTGGTGGGGTGCCTGCCCACGGTGGCCTGCGCCAAAACGAGCCCAACGAAGGCGTTTCGATTGGGCCCGTCGACGACCACGAGGCGCCCGACGCGCTCGTTCAGCGGTCGAACGTGGACCTCCGTTGATCTGCTCGTACGGTTCGACGCCTCGTCGCTCACTCCGCTCGTTCTCCCCTTTTGCGCGAGTCTACACCTGGGCCGTGCACGACCGGGGGAAACTCTTGTAACCTCCGCGCCGTGCACAAGCCCTCCGCGACCGCGCTTCAATCTCGCGCTCGAACGCTGCTCGAACAGATGACCGAGCGCGAGCGCTGGATCTACGCCCTTCCGCCTCGAGAGGCCGCCACGCATTTGCGCAAGACCTTCGAGGGCCACGGTTTTGCGGCGTGCGAAGAAGAAAACGAGGGCGCCGTGGTGCGCTTCGTCGACTCGCCCGAGTCGGCGTCTTTCGTGGTGCTCGATCGCCCGGACCTCGAGGTCACGCTCGTGGAAGCGCAAGGGAACGGCGCGGTGGGCGCGCTCGGGGCTCTCTTGAAAGAGACCGGGTTTTTCGCGCAATCGGCGCTCCTTTCGTCGGCGTTCGACGTGGGCACCTGTGACGCAAAAGAGGCGCTCTTGACGCTGGCCCACATGGTGGTCGCTTGGGACGACGACTGGGCCGATCTCTTTCTCCTCCACCTCGCGGCGCCCGATCCCGTCGTGCGTCACGACGCGGTGACCGCGCTCACCGTTGCCGCAATGGTCGCTCGCGACCGCGGGCCGGCGCTCGAGCTACTCGCCGAAGCGGCCCAGCGCGAGACGTTTCCCAAGCTCAAAGGCACGATCGACGAAGCCAAGAAGGTCGTCGAGGCAATCGCCCCTCCGGCCTGACGCCGATTCGCCCGCGGCCAAAGGGCTGCTAAGCCCAAGGCTGCTAGCATAGCTTTGGGAGGCCGCGCAGACGAGCGACGCACAAGAATCGTAGGCCGGCTGCGCGAACCGCTACTGCTTGGGGCGCCAGCGCAGCGTGGGCTTGCGGGCCGCGCGGGCTTCGTCGAGCCGGCCGATGCGCGAGAGGTGCGGCGCCGCTTTGACCATTTCGGGATCGCCCGCGGCCTCTTCTTTGATGCGAATCATCGCGTCGGCGAAGGCTTCGATCGTCTCTTTGGATTCCGTTTCGGTCGGCTCGATCATCATCGCGCCCTTCACCACGAGCGGGAAATAGACGGTCGGCGGGTGGAAGCCGTAGTCGATGAGGCGCTTGGCGATGTCGAGCGTCTTGATGCCGGTCTCTTTTTCGATCGCCGTATCGGTGAAGACGGCCTCGTGCATACACGTGCGATCGAAGGCGAGCGGGTAGTAAGGCCGGAGCAACGCGGCCACGTAGTTGGCGTTGAGCACGGCCATATCGCTCACTTGCCTCAGCCCTTCGGCGCCGAGCTCGCGAATGTACGTGTAGGCCCGGACGACCATGCCGAACTGCCCGTTGAAGCTGCGGAGGCGACCAACGCTCTCGGGCCGATCGTAGTCGAGCCGGTAGCCCGACGCGTCTTTCACGACGATGGGCGAAGGCGCGAACGGCGCGAGGTGGGCCTTGAAAGCAACGGGGCCGGAGCCCGGACCGCCGCCGCCGTGCGGCGTGGTGAATGTTTTGTGCAAGTTGTATTGCATCACGTCGACACCGACGTCGCCCGGGCGCGCGCGGCCGAGGACGGCGTTCATGTTCGCGCCGTCGCCGTAGACGAGCCCGCCCTTGTCGTGGATCATCTTCACGATGGCGGGCATGGCGCTCTCGTAGAGGCCGAGCGTGTTGGGGTTGGTCACCATCACGCCCGCGACGTCGTCGCCCGCGCCTTCGAGGGCGCGCGCGAGATCGGCGGGATCGACGACGCCCGACGAGCCGCTGGGGAACGGAACGGCGACGAGCCCGTTCAGCGCGCAGCTCGCCGCGTTGGTGCCGTGCGCCGTGTCGGGGATGAAGACCTTGCGCGGCGTCCGACCCTTGGAGAGGTGGTAGGCCCGCATCATCATGAGCCCGGCGAGCTCGCCCTGCGCGCCCGCCGACGGCTGCAGCGAGACGCCGTCCATGCCGGCGATTTCCGCCAAGATGCGCTCGAGCGCGTAGATCATCTCGAGCGCGCCTTGCGCGAACTTGTCGGGTGTAAGCGGGTGAAGGCGCGAAAAGCCGGGCAGGCGCGCGGCCCACTCGTTGATCTTCGGGTTGTATTTCATCGTGCACGACCCGAGCGGGTAAAACTGCGAGTCGATGCAGTAGTTCCACTGCGAAAGCCGGACGAAATGACGGAAAGCCTCCGGCTCGCTCACCTCGGGCAAAGCGGCCGGAACCTTACGCGCCAAGGCGCCGAACGCCGTGGAAGGCTCGACCGCCGGCACGTCGAGCGCCGGGAGCGAAGCGCCCCTCCGGCCCGGAGCGCCGCGTTCGAAGATGGGAGGCTCACGAAACTGAATGCCCCGGGTGGCTTGGCTTTGCATGCGATAGCGGCGTCCTTTTCTCGCCTGGGCCTATGTAGCACCGTGCATCAGATTTTGGCGATGACCGATCGACGACAGGCATCACCACCCTGCTGGCTGACGACGCACGCGCCTACGCGTTTCATCCGGCGCGGGTGGGTCGTCCGCCCCGTGGGGAACTCGTGCGCGTGGGCCGCGTTGGCCTACTCGCGAACGGAAAGGCGGTCGATTCCCAGCACGATGGCGAGGCCGCGAAGAATTTGGTCGACGCGAGCTGGCGCGAGTGAGCCGATGCGATCATCGAGCCGTGACCTGTCGACGGTTCGTATCTGGCTCACGTTGACGACGCTCGCGCGGGCCAAGTTGGCCTCGCCCTTGCGTAGCTGAACGTTGCCGGGCATGGACGCGAGCCGAAGATTCGAAGTGATCGCGGCGACGACGGTGGTGCCTATCGCGCTGCGATTGAAGCGGTCGTCCTGCACGACCACGGCCGGACGCCTGCCGTCGGGTTCGGACCCTGCGCCAGCAAAGCGAAGCCAATAAAGCTCGCCCTGGCGCATCACCAGCGCTCGTCGGACCAATCGGAGCCGGCCTCATCGAGCGACGAAGCCGTTGCTCGCTGCTCGCGTGCGAGCCTTTCGTCCTCAAATAGCTCGTCCAAGACCTTGGTCATTTCAGCGTCTCGCTTGGCGCGCACCGCCGCCCGAAGGACCCGCGTGATGTAACGACTCCGCGACTCGCCTCGTGCCTCGGCCGCGTGATCCACATCAGCGAGTAGATCTTCCGGCACTGTAATGGCTGTCTTTCGATAGGGCATGGTATTTTTTCTGGTAGTCAAGTGTAGAATACCGCGGTTCTCCCCGACCGGCAACCGCGCAAGTATCATCCGACTCGACGGCTTTCCGGCTGATGCTTTTCGCAATACCCTGGCGCCGGGTCGCCTCAGCCCGCCCGCAACGCGCCCCGCGCGAAGGTCGGTCGCGAACGG
>DATEMX010000456.1:0-2163 GCA_035275365.1 Polyangiaceae bacterium
GGGGGCTTCGCCCCCGCCCCGCCGGGGCAAGCCCGGAACAGGGCCCCACCCCCACGGCACCTCCGGCGCCGATCTACCAGCATCTCAACGCTCTCGAATCCGAGGGCCAAATTTTCGCCGCGCGGCACTAGTTTGCCCTTCGTTCGGCGTTACGTGAGCGTATGAGCGGTTTCGCCGGGCCGAGCGGTCACCGTGACCGAAGGTCCGTCGAGCGGTGCGACGTCGATCGGTGCTCCGATGGGTTCCAGTGCGGCGTTGATGACTTCGCTCATGTCGTCGGCGAAGACGAACTGCATCGCGTCGCGCGCTTCCTTCGGAACGTCGTCGAGATCGCGCGCGTTCTTGTGCGGCAAGATGACGCGCGAGATTCCGGCGCGATGGGCGGCCAAGACCTTGGCTTTGATGCCGCCCACGGGTAATACCCGTCCGCGGAGCGTGCACTCGCCGGTCATCGCGGTGTCCGAGCGGACGCGGCGCCCCGACAAGAGCGACGTCAGCGCCGTGAACATCGTGACGCCCGCCGAGGGGCCGTCTTTGGGAATGCCGCCCGCCGGCACGTGGATGTGGAGGTCCTGGGTCTCGAAAGCGTCGGCCTTCACGTCGAGCTCGTCGGCGTGGCTGCGAACGTAGGAGAGCGCGGCCTTGGCCGACTCCTTCATCACGTCGCCGAGCTGTCCGGTGATCTCTACGCGGCCCTTGCCCGGCATCTTCGATGTCTCGATGAAGAGGATGTCGCCGCCTACCGGTGTCCACGCGAGCCCGGTGGCGACGCCGGGGACGCTCGTGCGCTCGGCGAGCTCGCTGTGGAATTTCACTTTGCCGAGGTAGCGATGAAGGTCCGCCTCGGTGACGTGGAGCTCGATGGCGCCGGCGTCGGCCGAACGCGCCACCTCGAGAGCGAGCGCGCGCGACAGCTTGGTAAGCTCGCGGCCGAGCTGCCGCACGCCGGCTTCGCGCGTGTAGTCCCGCACGATGGCCGAGAGTGCGTCGTCGCTGATGGTGAGCTTGCCTTCGGGTATGGCGTGCGAGGCGAGCTGCTTGGGGATGAGGTGGCGGCGCGCGATCTGGAACTTCTCGTCGGCCGTGTATCCCGAGAGTTCGATCATCTCGAGTCGATCGCGCAGCGGCGCCGAAAGCGAGGAGATGTCGTTGGCCGTGCAGATGAAGAGCACCTCCGAGAGATCGAACGGGAGCTCGAGGTAGTGGTCGGTGAAACTCTTGTTCTGCTCGGGATCGAGCACCTCGAGCAGCGCGGCCTCGGGCGAACCCATGAATCCGACGCCTAGCTTGTCGACTTCGTCGAGGAGCATGACGGGGTTTCTCACCTTGGCCTTCTTGAGTCCGTTCAAAATCCGCCCCGGCAGGGCGCCGACGTACGTTCGCCGGTGACCTCGCACCTCGGCCTCGTCGCGCACTCCGCCCAAGGCGATGCGCACGAACGGGCGCCCGGTGGCGTCGGCGATGGATTGACCGAGCGACGTCTTCCCTACGCCTGGAGGGCCTACCAAGCAGAGAATGCTCCCGCGCGCCTGTCCCGTCAGCTTGAGGACGGCCATGTGCTCGAGGATGCGTTTCTTGACGTCGCCGAGACCGAAGTGGTCGTGCTCGAGCCTTTCCGAGACGGCACCGATGTCGTCTTTCGCCTCGGCGCGGGCCGACCAAGGCAGGTCGGCGATGAGCTCGAGATACGTTCGGATGACGTTGTACTCGGCCTGCTGAGGATTCAGCGCCGAGAGGCGCGTGAACTCGCGATCGGCGACGGTGCGAGCCTCGCCCTCGAGGCCGGCGTCGTCGAGTCGTTTCTTCAGCGCGCCGAGGTCGCCTTCGCCCTTGTCGTTCTCGCCGAGCTCACGATGAATGGCTTTGAGCTGCTCGCGCAGCAGCGCTTCTCGCTGTCCGCGCCCGAGCTCTTGGCGCACGTCGGCGTCGATGCGTTGCTTCACCTCCGAAAGCGCCTTGGCCTCGGCCAAGAGCCGAGCCACGAGCCGCAAACGGGCCGGCACATCGGCTTCGTTCAACACCAAGAGCTCTTTCTCGGTGCTAAGGCCGAGGGCCGACGCGACCTGATCGGCGAAGACGCCGGGATCGGCGGCCGAGAGAGCGACCTGACCCAGCGCCGAACCACCTTTCTTCGCGAGCTCTTGCACGTGCTCGCGCAGCGAA
>DATEMX010000457.1:0-3802 GCA_035275365.1 Polyangiaceae bacterium
CCAGGCCAAGGGGGTGTCAACCGCCGAATGGCTCAATGCCCACTTCGCGTTTTTCGCTCCTTGAACGCCGTGTCGGCGCGAGCGCGCAGGGCTTCCCGCGCCGGCCATGTCCGATCGGATCCGAGCAGCGGCCCGCGTGAACTGGGATTGCGCCTCGGCGGCTCGACGTGCGACCCTGCCGCTCTGATGAGCCTGCGCCTAACGTCGATCTTGGCCGTTCTCGCAACGTGTCTCGCAGCGACTTCAGCTCGTGCCCAAGAGCAGAAGGAGGGCGAGTTCTCCGTCCAAAGGTTCGCGCCCGCACCCGGACCCCGCAACTTCGTCACCGTGGCCGGCGCGCGTACCGACGGCAACATGGCCTTCTCGCTCGGCGTCTTCGGTAACTACGCGAGCGACCCGTTCGTCATCACGACCTGCATCTCGGCGACCAACTGCTCGGCCAACGACGCC
Organism: Polyangiaceae bacterium; assembly: GCA_035275365.1. Lineage (GTDB taxonomy): Bacteria > Myxococcota_A > Polyangia > Polyangiales > Polyangiaceae > DASWDH01. The sequence goes on from DATEMX010000457.1 coordinate 451, forward strand.
TCGACGCTCCGCGAGATCCACATCGTCGAGACGCTGGTGAGCGGTGACCTCCTGGCTTCGCTCACCGTCATCCCGCGCCTTCAGCTCGGCCTGAGGCTCCCCTACACTTTCGCCAAAGGCGCGGGGCTCACCACCGATCCCCGCTCCGCGGCCGTGGGGCAACAGTCGCGAACGGGGCTCAAGGGTTCCGGGCTCGGCGATCCGATGATCGAAGCGAAGGCGCGCGTGGCCGGCGCTGCCACCGATCCTCACGTCTTGGGCCTCGCCTTGTACGGCACGCTGCCCGTGGCGCACGCGGTTTCGGGGACCGCAGATACCTACATCGGCGATGGATCGCCGACGCTCGGGGCCAAAGCGATCTACGACGGCGCGTACGGCCGCTTCATGTACGCCGTGAACCTCGGCGGCGCGTACCGCAAAGAAGCGTCGCTCGGCGAGACGCGCCTCGGCAGCGAGCTGCGCTACGGCGCGGCGGCCGCGTTTCAAGTGAGCCCCATCGTCAACGTGCTCGCCGAAGCGCACGGCGCCACGCGCTTCAGCAGTAGCAGTGGGACCGACGCCCTCGAGGCCGCGCTCGCGCTGCAGGCTCACTCGCTGAGCTCGCGCGTCGCGCTCACCGGCGGCGCGGGCACCGGGCTTCTCCAGGGCGTGGGCGCGCCGAACCTGCGCGTCTTCCTCGGGCTCGCGTTCACGAACGAAATCTCCGACGACGACGGCGACGGCATCCCCGACGATCGCGATCAGTGCGTCGCCGCCGCGGAAGACAAGGACGGCTACCAAGATCAAGACGGTTGCCCCGAGCCCGACAACGACGGCGACGGCGTGGCCGACGCTCAAGACAAGTGCCCGAGCGAACCCGAAACGAAGAACGGGCTGCAAGACGCCGACGGCTGCCCCGACGAGGTCCCCGACCGCGACAAAGACAGCATCCCCGACGAGGAAGACAAGTGCCCCGACGACGGCGGCGCCACGGCCATCTTGCGCAAGGGCGACTTCTACGGCTGCCCCGATCGCGACAAAGATGGCGTACCCGACAAGGTCGACAAGTGCCCCGACGAGTCCGAGGACACCGACGGATACCAAGATCAAGACGGCTGCCCCGATCCGGACAACGACGGCGACGGCTTCAACGATCCCGACGACCAGTGCGTCGACAAGCCCGAGATCAAAAACGGCTTCCAAGACGACGACGGTTGCCCCGACGAAGTCCCCGACAAGGATCACGACGGCATCCCCGATGACGCCGACAAGTGCCCCGAGGCCCCCGAGACTTACAACGGCTTCCTGGACGACGACGGTTGTCCCGACCGCGGTGCGCTCGTCGAGGTTGGAGAGGACGAGCTCAAGATCAAGGATGTCATCAACTTCGGCCTCGACAGCGACAAGATCGTCGGCAAGAAGAGCTTCCAGGTGCTCGACGCCGTGGCCGCGGCGCTCGTGCATCATCCCGAGATCTTCAAGCTCGAGGTGGCCGGCCACACCGACGACAAGGGCGATGCCGCGCACAACCGCGAGCTCTCCCAGCATCGAGGGGCCGCCGTCGTCGACTACCTCGCCGGCAAGGGCGTGGCGCCTCTCCGACTGTCGTCTGCGGGATACGGGCCTGACAAACCGATCGCGGACAACAAGACGGCGGGGGGGCGCGCGAAGAACCGACGCGTCGAGTTCCGAATCGTTTCGTCGACGAAAAAGTCAGACGAGAACACACCGTAGCGTTCCTCGATCCCTTCCGCGAGCGCAGGGCGCGAATCCAAGGGCGGTTCGCGTCGCCCCGACCCACCGATGAAAAATCGCGCTGAAAGCTGAAAAGTCGCCACCCGCGGGCTCGCCTGTTGCATCATGGCGGCCGGCACTTCGTCGTACTGTGTAACCCGAACACCGTTGTACCGACGGCAGACCGAAGGGGGTTCGTGACCGAACCCGCGTCGTTCGGCCGGCTCTCGCTGACCTCCAAGGAGATCCCTCAGATGACATCAAAGAAACGCTTGAAGTATTTGCCCGGCGCACTTTTCGCGCTCGCTGTTGCTGCGTCTGCGATCAACGGATGCTCGGCCGCCAAAGAACTCGAAGGTGCGAGCAAAGGCTGCGACGGTCTCGATGTCAGAGTTTCGGCACAAGCCACGGTGAAGGCGTACGCCGATGCGGCCGTGGCGTTGAAGGGTCGAGCGCTCGAGGTAGAGGCCCAGTTTCTCGCCGTCTGCAACGCGATGAATGCCGATCTCGGCCTCGACACCACCAAGACGTCGGCCAAGGACGCTTGCGGCGTACTCAAGGCACGCGTCGACGCGGCCGCGCTCAAGGGCGTCAAAGTGACGGCCAGCATTGCCTTCAACTGCACCGCCGACGTGAAGGCGCAAGCATCGTGCGAAGGCACCTGCAACGCGCAGGCAAGTTGCGATGTCAAGGCGCAGTGCGAACCCGGCAAGCTCGTCGTCGCGTGCTCGGGCACCTGCGACGCGCAGTGCGACGTGCAGGCGCCCGATTTCGCGTGCATGGGCGAGTGCGCGGGCAGCTGTACGAGCGACGTCGCCGTCGAATGCGCCGGTAGCTGCGAAGGCACCTGCGACGCTCCCACGTTCGAAGGCACCTGCGACGCCGGATGCTCGGCGACGTTCTCCGGCACCTGCGAAGGCACGTGCGCCGGCAAATGCGACGGCATGGACAACATGGGCATGTGCGCGGGCAAGTGCGAGGGAACCTGCACGGGCAAGGCGACCGGTAGCTGCATGGCCAAGTGCACCGGCAACTACAAAGGTCCCAAGTGCACGGGCAAGTGCACGGGCAAATGCACGGCCTCCGGTGGCGTAACGTGCGCGGGCAAGTGCAACGGCACCTGCAAATACACGCCGGGCACGGCCACTTGTTCGGGCGAGTGCCACGGCAAGTGCTCGGCCGAAGCGAGCCCCCCCCGCTGCACGGGTACGCTCAGCTGCCAAGCGAGCGCGGAGTGCCGCGGAAGCTGCAACGCCAACGCGAAAGCCAAGGTCGACTGCTCCAAACCCACGGCGACGGTTACCGTCGAGGGCGACGCGGAGCTGCAAGCCGCCCTCGAAGCCCATATCCACGATTGGGCCGTGGCGTGGGGTAAGTTGACGGCGCTCAAAGATCCCGTCGCCGAGTTTGCTGGTAAGACCGTCACCACGTTCCAAGCGCTCGGTGACATCGGGGCTTCGGGCGCCACTTGCTTCGCCAGCTCGTTTGCCGTTGCCCTCGAAGCCAGCGCGAGCGTCAGCGTCTCGGTCGAAGCCAGCGCGAGCGTCAGCGCCACGAGCATGTAATCAGCGGAAACGCGGCGCACGCTCTGAAATGAAGGCCGGCGCGTCCCCCTGGGGCGCGCCGGCTGCCTTTTGTG
>DATEMX010000458.1:0-10855 GCA_035275365.1 Polyangiaceae bacterium
TTCGCCGAGCCGGAGGGTGAAATCATTTTCTGGTGGTGCAGCGCGAGCACCTGGCGTCGCGACGTGCAAATGGCACGGCTCTTGGCCATCGCTACGCAGTCGGTGTTTCGCGATCGCGTCGCCGCGGTGGCGCGCGAGCGCGTGGTCGAGGGACCCCTCGTCGACGCGCTCGGGTGCGCTCCCTTGCTCGGCAACGGCGTAGCGCTCGGATCGTTCGAGAACGTGCAGGCGCGGGCACGGCTCGAGATTCTCCTGTGGGAGGCGGGGGCGAGCGCGCTCTCCGTACCTTCGCTCGGCGGCTGGCTCTGGGGATCGCGAGAAACGTTCGAAGCCATGATCAAGGCGCCGTCGCACGGTTCACTGCGCGGTCGCGTGCTCGCCGCGCGCTGCCTCGAGGTGAGCGTGGGGGGCATGCCGCGGCTCACCGATCCCGAGCTCGTCGGGCAAACGCTCCAGGTGCTGCAGCCACTCCTCCTTCATCCCGAGCCGCTCGTATGGGTTCACGCGGCGCGCGCGCTCGGGCGTCTCACCGGGCCCATCGAGCAGCTCGAGGGTACCGTGCTCGACTGGGTCTTCGGCAAATCGCGCGTCCTTCGCCAGCGCGCGATGACCGCATTCGCGTCGATGCCTGCCGCGCGCCTCAAGCTCCTCGCCAGCCAGCTCGTCGCCGTGATCGAGTCGCGCGACGAAGACGCGTGGGTGCTCGCGGCGATCGCGTCGGCGACGCCGTACCTCTTCTTCGAACGCAAGCAGCTCTGGGACAGGCTCGTCAAACGCATCTTGGCGGGGGACGGCGGGGCCATCGCCGCGCGAGCGTTAGCGCGTGGGCTCGCGACGATTTGGCGTCGCGGTACCGAGCTCCGCGAGATCGAAGCGACGCTGCGAGCGCTTCGCGAGCGCGCTCGCTCGGCGCGGGCGGGCTCCCTCGACGAGCTCCGTCGCTGGATCGAGGTCACCGCGGTGACCGACGTCGTCGAAGGGGCGGAGCGCGATCCGCTCGATCTCGAGCTGGGCCTCGAAAATCTCGTGCGTCTCGGCGCGCAATACGACGACGAAGAAGCCGACGCGCGGGCGGCGAGGTTCGCGCTCTCGGTCACGCCGGCGTTCCACGAAGCGCGGAGAATCGCGCAAGGATTCGGCAAGCTCCGGCACCGCGCGGCCGCCATCAACGCGCTCGAGGGCACGGCCCGCGCATTTGCGCTTCGTCTTTGGGCCCCGCTCCTGGTGACGAGCCCCGGGGGGGAGCCCGTGGAAGAGCCGGACCTCGAAGAGACGTGGAAGACGATCGCCCGCGCGCCCGCGGAGATCCTCGATCTCGTCAAGGAGCGGCGGCAGGCCGAAGGCGGAGAGCGTCACGACGATCTCCCCCTCGAAGTGCTCGCCGTGCGGCTCGGCGGCTACGCGCTCGATGCGTGCGGCGAGGCATCCGATCTGGGACCGGGTCGCGGTCCTACGGCGCACGACACTTGCCTCTGGCTTCGCAAGCTCGACGGGCTCGTCAACGGGTCCCGCGAGTTGCCCGCCCCGCTCAAGGGAGCACTGAGCGCGCTCTTCTGGCGCCTCGTCGACACGACGCGCGGCACCGCGCTCGGAGAGGTGGACGACGTGCGCTGGCTCGGCCCCTTCGCGGCGTGGTGGGGGCTCGTCATCGACCGGCCCGACGTGCTCTTGCAGTTGGCGACGGCGCTACCGATGATGGCCGAAGGGGCCCTTGCGCGTTGCTGCGAGCAAGCCGAGGTGCTGCGTGCCGCCGTCTCGTCGGGCGCGGCCGACGGGCAATGGGGACCATCGGCGCGGGCCGCGCTCGAGAGCTTGCACGCGGCAGACACGGAGCTCGCGCCTGCGCTCTACGGCCTTGCCGTTGCGCTCGAAGCGTTCGCGGCGGCAGCCGGTCACAAGCCCAACGTCGACGCGCTCTCGACCGATCTCGTCGTCGCCGCCGAGCGGTTGCATGCGGCGCTCGTCGATCCCGTGAAGGCCCTGCGCCCTCCGAGCGAGCCCGTTGCGAGCAAATCGCTTCCCCCGATGTCGTCCGAGAACGCTCACCGCGTGGCCGCGCTCGTGGCGCGGGCCATTCGGGCGCGCGAGCCCTCGATGCTCGACGTTTGGTTTGCGTCGCTCGGACCCTTCGCGTCGGCGCTCCTCGAGGCGGCCGTGCAAGGAGCGATTCGCCGAACGCCGCCGCCACCGCCCAAGCCGAAGAAGAAAGAGCCGAAGGTCATCGAGGGCTACGAGCTCATCAAACCACTCGGCGAAGGCGGCGTCGGCACCGTGTGGCTCGTGCGCAAGCCGGGGGCCGATCGGCTCTTCGTCCTCAAGATTCCGAAGGCCGATGCCCTCGCCAACGCGACCGACGTCGAGCGCGAGGGCATCCTCGCGTCGTTCGTAGAAGAGGCCAAAGCGCTCGCGGGTCTCTACCATCCCAACGTCGCCAACATCATCGATCGCGGCGTATCGGGCGTCGTTCCCTTTCTCGTCCTCGAATACCTCATCGGCGCCGATCTCAAGCAATACGCCGGCGCGCGGCTCATGACGCTCTTCGAGCTGCGCCAAGTCGTCATCGAGTCGTGCGCCGGGCTCGCGGCGCTCCACAGCGCCGGCCTGGTGCACCGCGACATCAAACCCGCCAACTTGTGGCTCAGGCTTCCGCTCGGTGGCGGCGAAAAGTTCGACCCCGACAAGCACCGCGATCCCGCCATGGCGCCGCCTCTCGCCACCGTCGTCATCGACTTCGGGATGGTGCGTGCCGTTCGCGTGCCGACCGAGGTGGGCGGTCGCTTCGTGGCCGGGACGGCCGGGTACATGGCGCCCGAGCAAGTCCTCGATCCCGTCGAGCTCGATCCGCGATCCGACGTCTACGCGCTGGCGGGCACCATCTACAACGTGACGACCGGTCGGGCGTTCTTCGACGACATCGAGATCTCGCGCGACCGCATCATCGCCCACATGCAGCGCGATCCCTTCGAAGACACGACGCGCCTGCGCGCGTACCCCGCGGCGGTGGCCAAGCTCCTTCGCGCGGCGACCGCCATGCAACCCGGCGACCGCCCGTCGCCCCTCGAATTTGGCCGCGAGTTCGTAGCCGCGCTCTAGCAGCTAAGGCACCGTCGCAGAGTTCATGCCGTAGCCGCCGCAGGTGTCGGGCTTGATGTTGTCGAGCGTCACCGTGAAGATGCCGCGCTCGCTGCGCCCGGCGTTGACGATGGCCGACCACGAGCCAGGCTTGCCCTGGCACAAGGCGTCGTCGTTGCAGGCGACCGTGCTGCCGGTCGACGGCACGCACGCTCCGTTGGAGATGACCATGGTGCCTTGATTCATCTGCAAGATGGTGTCGGTGACCGTGCGACCCGAGCACGTGTCGACGGAGAGCCCGGTCGACGGGCATTTGTCGATGTACCAGGTCTTGTCTTGCGCTCCCGCGCTGCCTGCGCACGCTGCGGCGTAGTGATCCACCTGCGTGCAGCTGATCCCCGTTTCGGTGGTCGGCAGCGCCGCGCCTAGACAAGCCGCCGGCACGTGCTGGTAGCGGAGCTTGTAGCGTCCGGGCAGGTTATTGGTGACCCGAGCGGCGACGAAGTAGGTCCCGTTGTCGTACTTGGTTTGAAAAATGCGCGGCCACACGGCCTGGGTGCCACACACCTTGCGGCCCGTATCGGCGTCGCAGGCCATGGCTTTGCCGCCAGCCGCTGGGCATGCTCCGTTGTAAACTTCGAGCGCGACGTTGACCGGCTTGCCGGCGGGATCGTAGACGTCGAGATAGATCGCGGAGCCCGTCTTCAGCGTGAACGTGAAGAAGACCTCGGCGCCTGCCGTGCTGCAAAGTGCGCTGGTCTCGTTGCCCGCCGTGAGCAGGCTGAACGGGAAGTCGCCGCCCTTCGAGATGTCGAGCGCCTTGTCGCAGGTATCGTTCTGCGTGGGGCAGTCGGTGTCGTCGAAGTCGCTGCACGTCGTCGGGCAGCAGCCGTCGCCGTCGCTGCACTGGGTCTGCCTTTTGCCCTGATCGACGCATCGGGCGGTGCAGGTTCCGCCGTTCAAGAGGTCGGGCAAGACGCAGCCTTGCGGAGGACAACTGCCCGGGCAGCTGCCCTTGATGGCCTTGTCGCACGTCTCGGTTGGGGGCTCGACGATGGCGTTGCCGCACGCGGCGATGCAGTCGGCGTCGGTGTTGGCGTTGCAGCCAGCCAGGCAGCATCCGTCGGCGGTGCGGTTACAAGCGGTGATGGCGTTGTGCGAGCAAACAACGTCGCACGAGTTGTTCGAGCCGTTCTGCACGTCGGCCGTGCAAGCGTTGCCGTCGTCGCACGAGATCGCCGAGCAAACGGGGGAAGCCGGGGCGACGTCGCATGTCTCCGCGCCCTCCTTCGCGCCGTTGCCGCAAACCGCGGTGCAATCGGTGTCGTTGTTGGCGTTGCACGCGCCGAGCCCGCCGCCGGGGCAGCAGCCGTCGCCGTTCGTGCATGCCGTGATGGTCGCGTTGGTGCAAGTGACGTTGCACGTGTTATTGGCCCCGTTCTTTGTGTCGACGGTGCATGCGTTGCCGTCGTTGCAGTTGATACCCGTGCAGAGCGGCGTGGCCGGCGCGACCTCGCACGTCTCGGCGCCTTCGCGGACGCCGTTTCCACAGACGACGCCGCAGTCGTTGTCGTTGGTAGCGTTGCACCCGCCAGGGCAGCAGCCGTCGCCGTTCGTGCATGCCGTGACGTTGTTGTGCGCGCAGGTTACGTTGCAGGCGGCGCTCGTGCCGCTTCGGACGTCGGTCGTGCATGCGTTGCCGTCGTTGCACGTCAGGCTCGCGCAAGTCGTTGCGGCGGGGGCTACGTCGCACGTCTCGGCGCCCTCGATCTTGCCGTTGCCGCAGCCGGGGCAGTCGACGTCCTGCACTGGGCCGCAGCCGCTCGGACAGAATCCGTCGGCGGGACCGCACGTGCGCGCGGTGGTGGTGCATCTGTACGTACACGCCGCCGTGCTACCCGACGACGTTCGAACGTTGTTCGCGTCGGACACGCACGCCGTTTGCTGTGTCGAGCAAGCGCCGGGCGGGTCGCACGTTTCCCCGAGACCGGTTTCTACTCGGCCGTTGCCGCACCCAGGGCAGTCGGCGTCGCTCGTGGGTCCGCATGCCACGTTGGAGGGACAATACGTATCGGCCGGCCCGCAGGTTCGTTGCCGGCGCGTGCAGGCGAAGGTGCAGGCGGCGGCGGCGCCCGACGTCGTGACCACGGTGTTGGCATCGTTCACGCACCCGTTCTGAACTGTGGTGCACGCGGAAGCTGGATCGCACGTTTCACCCGCTTCGACCACGCTGTTTCCACAGGTGACCTTGCAGTTGTTGTCGTTCAGCGTGTTGCATCCGGCCGGGCAGCAGGCGTCGTTGTTGGTGCACGCCGCTTGCTGAACGTCGTCCACGCAGCGGGCGTCGCACGATTGACGGCTCCCCTGGACGACGCGCAGCTGGCAGCCCACGGCGGGGCAGCTCGTCGGACAATTGCCGTCGCAAGTCTCCGTTCCCTCGACGATGCCATTTCCGCACCGAGGAACGCAGTCGGCGTCGCTCGTGGCGTTGCACGAAGCAGGGCAACATGCGTCGTCGGCGACGCAAGCCGTCTCGACGCCGCTGTTCACGCAGTGCGCGTTGCAGGTATCGGCGCTGCCCGCGAGCGTTCGCTTTTGACAGCCCGCGGGAGCGCACTTCGAGGGACAATTTCCGTCGCAGAGCTCGCCGGCCTCGACCACCCCGTTGCCGCACGACGCCGCGCAATCGGAGTCGTTGGTAGTGTTGCACCCCGCCGGACAGCAACCGTCGGTGTTGACGCACTTCGTTTGATCCCCGACCGAGACGCACAGAGCTTCGCAGGTTCCACCCTTGGCCAAGGTGAAAAGCTTGCACATGGCCTGCGGACAAGCGCCGGGGCAGCTCTCGACCGGATCGCAGGTCTCACCGGGATCGACGCGGCCGTTTCCGCAGCCCTCGCAATCGGCGTCGGTCGTGGCGCTGCAGGCGGCCGGGCAGCAGCCGTCGGCCGTGGCGCCGCTACACGCCATCATGCTGCAGCCCGGCGGCGAGACGGACGCGTCACTGCCGGCATCTTTTTTCGGGGGACCGATCAGGCCGTAGACCGAAAGGTGCTTGAGCTCGGCCGAGATTGTGCTGGCCGCCACGTCGATTTTGGACTCGAGGGGGGCCCACACCGTACCCGTGGCGTTTGCCAGTCGAACTTCCGCGGCATCGACGGCGCCGAGGCTCGCTGTACTGAAGTGGTAGGCGAGGGTCGCGCTTTTGACGAAGACGAGGCCCGTCGGTTCGATCTGGAACGCCGGATCGAGGGCACCGGCGGGCCAGGCCTCAATCGGCAAAATCATGATAAGGGTCGGCGCCGTCACCGAGCCCGGGGGGATGGTGAGCTCGACCTTACCAGCCATGCCCAAGACCAGGCCACCCGCCGCGCCGATCACGGTTCCCGGCTTCGGGCGGCATCGACCGTCGAAGCAATCGTAGCCGGCGCGGCAGTCGGCGGCGGCGAGACATTCGGAGGAGCAGGTGAGCGCACGGCATACCAAGGGCGGCGTGCAATCGGACGTGTAGAGGCAGGGTTGACCGCTGCTCGCTTCGGCGCCGCCTTCGGGGAGCGAGATCGTGAGCCCTCCGTCTTTGAACTCTTCTTTGTCGGCGCACGTACCGCTGATGCAGATCTGATCTTTGAGGCAATCAGTGTTGGTGACGCATTGATCGCGGCACTGAAGATCGATGGCGCAGAACTCGTTGCCCGGGCACTCGCTCGTATAGGAACAGTTGCGCTCGTCTTCGAGTTGGCAAACGTGCAGGGGCCGGTCGCTGACGACGCATCTCTCGCCCCCGTGACAGTCGCGCGAGGAGTTGCACGCCCTGTGGCATCGCCGGAACGCGCAAACGAAGGGCGCTGCGCAATCGGTGTTGAGAATGCACCCTTCGGCGAGCCCCGCGGGGGTTGGTTCGTCGCTCGCACAAGCGCCGAAAGCAATGACACCAACGAAGAGCGCCAGCCAAAGCAAAAGCCGTCGCATGGTAGCGCACCATAGCACTATTTCGCTCGCGTTTGGGCACGCCGATTCGCTCTTCGACTTCGAGAGCGCGACGACGCTCTCGAAATATTTGGGTTTTGCCGAGAGCGGCCCTCATGATGTGCATCGATGAATGCCTCGATGGCAGCGAGATCGCTCAGCGTTGTTACGAAGTGGTCTCGCTCTTGGGCGAGGGCACCGCTCATGCTGGGGCACTCGTCGATCAAGGCTATCAAGGTGTGCGCCAGCGATGGCTCCACGCATTCGAAGAGGTGATCGAGCTCGCCCGCGGCCTTCCACGGCGCTCCACGTTGCGATGCCGCTTGCAGGCGAAGCGCGGCTTCGGAGAGCCGTTCGGCGTCTTCGGCATCGGCGTTTCGGGCGGCTGCGAGGAGCCACCGGGCCGCCGTTTCGACCGCGGGCTCCACCACGCGATTCTGCAAACTGCACGAGGCGCTGCGAAACAACTCGTCGAGATGCCGTTCGCGGAGAACCTTGGACGCCCTCGCGACGTGATCGGGCCGGCTCGGCGCCGATCTCGGTTCTCGCGCCGTGCGCGAAGCCGATAGCTCGAGGGCGAGGCTACACGTGGCGAGCGCGGCTCTCACCGCCTCGACGGAGCGCATTCGCCGCCCGCGGAAAGAGCAGCCCGCCAAAAGGACGTTGGCGAGGTAGGCCAATTCTTCGCTTCGCTCGAAGAACAGCCGCGGGTCGTCGTCGGCGAGTCGGCGCATGACACGCGCGAGCAACGGCTGGGCGCCCTCGCTCGTGGCAGGCAACAAGATGCGAGGAGTTGGCTCCACCGCGCCGGCCCCACCGAACAAGCGGAGCAGATCGTCGCTGACCGTGGCTCGCTCGCTCTGCACGTTCGGTGTCGCCGGGGCCTTCGCAAGCCCGCGGAAGTACGCGAGGGTCATTGGATCGCGGTCGCCTTTCGGAAGCCCGTGAGGATCGCGCGCTTGCTTCAAGAAAGCAGCCGCGTCGGCGGGTGCGACGTGCCCGGCCTGGGCACGGCGGTCCTCGCGGTCGGTCGCGACGTCCGACTCGAGCGCCTCGGCAGAGGTCAACACTTCGTAGAGGCCGCCTTCATCTTCGATGTACTCGCTGCTCATCCGGCAGCATCGCTCCAAGATTTTCACCAGAAAATCGTGGTGTTCGACGTCGAGCGCGAGCAGCGCCGCCAAGACGTCGTCCCAGCCTTCGTGGTGACGCGAGATGATCTGATACGCGTCGATCTCTTCCGACAGGCAGTCCGCGAGAACCTTCTCGGTTTCGAACGCGTCGTCGCCTTCTGTCTCGATTCGAACGCGCAGCGCCTCCGTGTCGAGCACCAAGATTTGCCGATGGATCGCGAGCGTCACCAGATCGACGGGGAGCTCGACGAGCTTCTTGGCGACGAACGCGTCGCCCGCCTCGAGCATGGCGCCGAGCCAGAGCAAGAAGCGATCGGCGTCGAATCGCTCTTCTTCGCCAGGGTGGTCGCTCTTCCAGAGGTCGTCGTCGAACATCCGGGCGAGCTGCTCGGTGGTGGCCAGCGCCACGAGCTCTCCGGCGTCTTCGAGGCCCACTCGATCGATGAGCTTGCCGAGCACGGCGGGGGGCAGAGCCTGCAGTTGTTCGGTGAGATCGGGCGACTCGAGGATGCGTTGCAACAAGCGATGAGGCGGCCGGCGCGAGGGCACCAAAGAATCGTTCATGCGTGCTTGCCTCCTTTGCGTTCCTTGGGGCCGCCTTTTCGACCGCGGCGTTTCTCGCGGCCGCCTTCTTGATCGGCCCTGGCCGCGCCGGCGCCTGCCTCGAAGAGGGCCTTCAATCCGCCTTGGTGGTGCGCCGTGAGGTGCGCGACCGCGTCGCGGATGGCTCTGGGCTTGCGAAGGGCGGCGAAGGTCGTGGCGATCGCAGCGAGGTAACTGTCGTAGATGCGGTCGAGCGCGAAGCGCATGCTTGCCCTTGGGCGAACCTCGGGCCACGCGTGACGCACGTAGTCGAGCGCCCAGGCGACGAGCTTCTTCCGAAAGTCGACGGGAAACGTGGCAAACGGCGTCCCCTCCGGACGGCCCAGCAAGATGACGATGCGCTCCCGATGCGCGAGGCAGTGGTCAAAGAGCTCGCCCGCCAAGACGTGGTACCGATCGCCGGGAGCGAGGAGCCGGACATCGCGGGCCTTGCCGAGCGCTTTGATGCGCGCCTCGGTCATGCGCTCGACCTCGCGCGCGAACTCGGCGGGGAGCACGGCCCGGAGCAGGTCGTCCTTGCTCGCGAAGTATTTGTACATGTTGCCGATGGACGAGCCGGCGCGCTCGGCAATGGCCGCCATCGTGGTGACTTCGAATCCGACCTCGGCAAAGAGCGACGACGCCGCTGCGACGAAGCCCGACCTGACGTGTTCCTTGGGACGCTGGGCCATTGAAAAGAGAACTATATGTTCCCTTTTGTCGGCGCGCAAATCGGGGCGCCGCGACGTGGGTTGCTTTCGCTCGGGGCCAGAACACCGAACGGTTTGAAAACGTCGACCGATTCAGCGGTTGCACGTCAGTCGGCAACGTCGTTTTGGGGTTGGGGGCCCCAAAACTGGGGGGGCGCTACGCGCTGCTCCTTCGGAGCCCCATTCCGGACTTGCTCCGGCGGGGCGGGGGCGAAGCCCCCGGTGAAAAAAGACCTAGAAAACACCGAACGGTCAAACCGTTCGGTGTTCTAGGGGCGTTCGGCTTCGCCCGCCATGCCGAAGAGCCGCCGTGCTCGGGTCATCTCGGGGGTGTGTGCGCCGCTGCGATCGCGGACCACCATCGGCAACTCCTCCGAGCTCGCAGCACCTGGCTCGTGCGCGCAGGAGAAGAGCGAAAACAGCGCGGGGAGGCCTTCTTTGGGGATGACGTCGGAGGCAAAGACGATGGAGAGTCGCGCTTCTTCGCACGCTCGTTCGGCGCGCCGGCGTTGCACGGTCGGAAAGCAGAACACGAAGCGACCGCCCGGCGCGAGCGCACCTTTGGCGGCGCGGCAGTAGTCACGGACGTCGCCGCAAAGTTCGAAGCGCGCGCCCGCTCGTTGTGGATCGGCGGAGACGATGCCGGCCTTGACGTCGAAATAGGGCGGACTCCCGGTCACCAAATCGAACGGCCCGGCAGGCGTGACTTCGCGCAGATCGCCCTGAATCGCGCGCACGCGCGAAGCAACGCCGTTAGCCCACACGTTTTCGCGGAGCAGGCGAAAGCTGACGGGCTGCACCTCGACGGCGGTGAGCTCCGCCTCGTCGAAATACCAAACCAGCGCGAGCCCCACGGTGCCGATGCCCGTGCCCAAATCGAGCATCGTGCGCACCGGCAACGCCGCGTGGGTCGCCGCGTACCACGCCGTCAAGAGGTCGTCGGTCGAGTGACGGTGCCCGCGGCGCCTCTGGAAAATTTTGAAATCTCGCGTGAGCCCGTCGAGCGTCATCGGCTCCGCGAGATCTTCGGCTAAGAAGTGCAAGCGCTCGGCGAGCTCGAGGGGCGAAGGCGGACTCATGCGCGCGCCACGCGGACTGTGGTCGCGACGAGCCTTTCGAGGGCTCGCGCAGGCTCTTCGCACAGGCCCGTGTGCGCGGGCGACGTTTGGATCACCGTGCTCCTCGGCGCGACGAGCCAGCTCCACCGTTCGCGAGGGCTCAAGCGCCCGATGGGACCGGCGGCGGGTCCGCCGGCGCAGATGCGCGGGATGGCCTCGAGGTGCTGGCGGACGAGCGCAACGTCGGTGCTGGGCGCGAGCGAAAGGAGGCGCCCTTCGTCGAGCTCGATCTGTGCGGCGAGGTAGTCGCCAGCGTCGCAAAAGAGGATGACGC
>DATEMX010000459.1:0-2932 GCA_035275365.1 Polyangiaceae bacterium
ATCGCGTGCTGAAGGAGATGGATCTCGACGACAAACGTTATCCAACGCGCATGGTGCTCGGCCGCATCCACAAAGAGAAGCAAGAAGGTCGCTCGCCCGACCAGATGGTGCTCCGCGATTGGAACGACGATCAAGTCGTCAAGCTCTACGCGCGCTACGAGGAGCACCTGCGCGCGGCCAACGCAGTCGATTTCGAAGATCTCATCCTGCGCGTCATGCGCATCGCCGAGGCCGACTCCCCCGAGGGCGAAGATCTGCGCGGCCGCTTTTGGTACGTGCTCGTCGACGAATTCCAAGACACGAACCATATCCAATACCGCATGATTCGGCAGCTGGTGCGCGCGCATCACAACCTCTGCGTGGTGGGTGACGACGACCAGAGCATCTACCGCTGGCGCGGCGCCGACATCCGCAACATCCGCGGCTTTCGCAACGATTTTCCCGAAGCCTGTGTGGTCAAGCTCGAGCAGAACTACCGCTCGACGGCGCGTATCGTGCGCGCTGCGCTAGCCGTCATCAAGCCGAGCCGCGATCGCGAACCGAAGGAGCTCTGGACGGCCAACGAAGACGGCGCCAAGGTGGCCCTCGTCGCTACCTCCGACGAGCGCGACGAAGGCGCCTTCGTGGTGGCGCGCATCCGCGAGTTGATGAAAAAGGGCGTGTCGCTCAAGGACATCGCCGTCTTCTATCGCGTGCACGCGCAGTCACGCGTTCTCGAAGAGGTGATGCGCTCCGAAAACATCCCCTATCAAATCGTGGGCGGCACCAAGTTCTTCGAGCGAGCCGAGGTGAAAGACCTCTTGTCGTATTTGCGCGTGCTCATCAACCCGCGCTCCGACGTCGACCTCTTGCGCATCATCAACGTGCCCGCGCGGGGCATTGGCACGACCACCATCGATCGGCTCGTCGCCTTGGCCGACGAAAACAAGACGAGCCTCTACGAGGTCCTCGAGCCCGCGTCGATCTCGAGCGACGTCGGGGGCGCCGCCAAGAAGAAGATCGCCGCGTTCCGCGCGATGCTCGTGAACCTCATGGCCAAGGTGGAGACCGAACGGCCGAGCGACGCCGCGCACGCCGTGCTCGACGGCACGGGTTATCGCAAGATTCTGGAGGCAGAAGATTCGGCCGAGGCCGACGCGCGCCTCGAGAACTTGGCGGAGCTCGTCGGCTCGATCATGGAATACGAGAACGAAGCCGAAGCCGCGGGCGAGAAGGCGACCTTGGCCGGCTATCTCGAGCGCGTGACCTTGGCCGCCGACATCGATCAGATGAAGGACGCCCCCAAGCTCGTCATGATGACCGTCCACGGAGCCAAGGGGCTCGAGTTTCGTGCGGTGTTCCTCACGGGCATGGAAGATGAGCTCTTTCCCTACAAGGGCCTGGCGCCCGGCGAAGAGGAAGAGCTCGAAGAAGAACGGCGCCTTGCGTACGTAGCCCTGACGCGCGCCCGCGAGCACCTCTTCGTCACCCACGCCGCCGTGCGCATGCTCTTCGGGCAATCGCGCTACAACCGCCCGAGCCGATTTCTCACGCAGCTGCCACCAGGCGACGTCGAGCAGTTCGCCACGCGTGCGCCCCAGCCTCGCTTCGTCGACCGGCCGGCGTGGCCTTCGCCACGCGAGACGGGCGCTTCGTGGCGCCACCCCATGGCGGTCACGCGGCCCAGCGCGCCGCCGCCCGCGCCCGGCGACCGCTACGTCGACCGCGAAGCCTTCGACGACGTGGCGGGCGACACCAGCGCGGCCGACGGCCTGCAAAAGGGGACACGGGTGCGCCACGCGCGGTTCGGCGAAGGCGAAGTGCGGCGGCTCGAGCGTTCGGCCGAGCTCATGGTCGTCGCCTTTTTCCCCGGGTGGGGCGAAAAGAAGATCCTCGCTCGCTTCCTCGAGCAGGCGTAGCCAGCGGGCTCGGTGACTTGGGGGGGCCTACCCGGCCTTGAGGAAGGGCTCCCATTCTTTGAAGGGCTCCCGCGCTTCGAGCAGAATTTGGGCCGTGGTCGACCAGCGGGGCCGTACGGGGGCGCGGAGCAAGCGCATGCCGCATTCCTCGGGCGTGCGCCAACCCTTGCGGAGGTTGCAAATGCGGCACGCGGTCACGAGATTTTCCCAAGTATCGAGCCCACCGCGCGAGCGAGGGAGAATGTGATCGATGTTGAGCTCACGCAGGGGGGGCCGTTTGGCGCAATACTGGCATTGGTGGCCGTCGCGAAGCATCAAATTGCGACGCGTCAACCTGACGGTCGGCCGCGGGGAACGCTCGTACCTGTGCAGGTGGACCACGCGAGGGATGCGCAGCGCACCGCCGACGATGGGCAGGATGTCGTCCTCGTCGCGAACGGGAACCTCACGCCACGCCGTGAAGTCGTATGCTTCACCGACTTCGTCGACGGCCATGGCCGCGCCCCCATAAAGGAGCACGAAGGCGCGACGTGCCGTGGTCAGCTGAACGGGTTGAAAATAGCGATTTAACACCAATACTCGCGCGCTAAGAACGTCCGTCAAAAGGCACCTCGTGCGAAAGGGGAGGGGACGGCGAGTCGTACGGCTCGAAGATAAAGCTGAAAGCACGTCGCCTTGTGCTCACGCCGGCAGCTTAGCACTACTGTCGCATATTTCTCGCTACCAGATCGATTGTCGGAGCGGGCATACGCCAACTCAAGGACTGACCGAACAGGCAGATTTGGGTGCTCTTAGACTTGAGCGGCGAAGGGGTGGCGGCTCATTCGGTCCGAACTAGCACTACTGCCGCAGATTCTCGCTACCAGATCGATCATCGGAGCGGGCATACGCCAACTCAAGGACTGACCGTGACGGAGTGGACGGAGTCCACGGAGACCTACGAAGCGAAGCGCAGTGCACAGGCAGATTTGGGGTGCTCTCGGCTCGAGCGGCGAGCGGTGGCGGCTCGTTCTGTCCGAAACTAGGTGGTTCCG
>DATEMX010000460.1:0-4262 GCA_035275365.1 Polyangiaceae bacterium
GCCCAGAGGCTGTTCGAGCGTTGCTCGGAGAGGAGCTTCTCCCAGGGCCACATCCCCCGGCCCATGAGATCGCGCCGCACGAAGTAGCTGTGGTAGCCGCACAGCGGCTCGGCCGCGGCGAACCGATCGGGGTATCGCAGCGCGATCGAGGCGGCGCCGGTGCCGCCCATCGACACGCCGGTGATGGTGACGCGGTTCTTGTCGATGGGGAAGAGATGCTCGGCCAGGTCGAGCACGTTGATGACGTCCGCCTCGCCGAGCTCGCGGTACATGGCGTTGCCATAGGCGTTCGGCGCGATCACGAAGCCGTCGACGGGGTCGACTTCGCCGGGGTGGCGATCTTCCCATTCCGCGTCGTGCGCCTCGTCGTCGTGGCCGAAGAAGATCCGCGCCATCGAAAGCGGCTTGCCGTTCATGCCGTGCAGCGCGACGACCAGCGGGTAGGTCTTGTCGCGCGGGGCAGATCCGTTTGCGTACGATTCGGGCACGTAAACGCCGAAGGGAGAGAGCTCGCCGTCGAACGGGGCGCGGTAGGCGAATCGCCGGATGCCCGCGTGCCGCCGGAGCGGATCGCGCCGCGCTTTGAGGTCGGCCGCAAACTCGCCGATCGTCTGCGCGTCGGCCTGGAGTGCTTCGAGGTCACCATCGCCGGCGTTCACGTAGCGCTCGAATCGATCGCGGAGGTGTAAGACGGTCGCGCGGGTGATCTCGGTGTCCGCCAAGAAGGCCTTCGAATCGGGCGTCAGCGCGGCGAGCGCATCGGCGGCGGCGACCATCGCTTGGCGCATGAAGGGGCGGAGGGTCGAGACGGCTTCCACTTTGCGGGCGCCGGCGTCGATCGAGAAAGCGAGCTCACCGCCGTTCTCGGCGTCGCCCATGTCGTCTGACGTGAGCTGGGGAAGCTCGACGTTGAGCTGGCTCGGTCCCGATTCACCGAGCGGCACTTCGCCGCCGAAGACGGTGAAGACGCGGTTAGGTTTGCCCCCACCCGAGCGAATGTCGACGGCGACGTGGACGGCGCGATCGGCCCCGCGCGGGAGCCCTTCGTGGAAGGCGACGCGGACGGTGGGACGAAATCCCCGTGGTGAGAGGCCGCGGTCGACGTCGACGTCAGTCATCTTCGCGGCGAGTGCACGCGCGTCGGTGTCGCCCGTGCCCGGCAAGCGCAACGAGGCGCCCTTCGGCGCGCGAAAGGTTTCGTCGACGACGCGGGTGCGGACCGCCCAATACCCGTCGCGATGGTGGAGCTTCATCAAGATCGGGTGATCGCCGGCTGGGAGATCGAGCCGGATGATTTCTTCGTCGTCGCGCTCGGGCCTTGGATAGTCGCTCGACGAGACGAGCTTGCGATCGACGTAGATGCGCACTCCGTCGCTCGCGCCGACGAGGAGCATCCCCTTCAGCGGTTCGGTGAGGTGGAGCACGCCGTACAAGAACGCGAACGACTCCGCGCCCCGCTGATTGAACGAGGCCGCCAAGTCGATGGGGCCCTGGGTACTGCTGACGAGGCGCCACGCCGGGCCGGGGGCAGGGGCGGCCTCGGGCCCTTGCGAGACAAACGAGATCGGGCGGCCGAGCCGGCCCGAGAGCGTGGCGTCTTCGCCGCCGCTCAGAATGGCGGTGTCGATGGGGCTCGGTGCCTTGGCCTTCGCCATGACGACGGGGCCGGCGGCGAGCCATGCGCCGAATCGGCCCTCGGCCGAGGGCAGGATCGCAACTTCGGAGGCGCTCGCCTCGCGCGCGGCGAAGAGAGCGAGAAGGGACGCGTAACTACGCGTCGAGAGACTGCGCGAGCGTGCGCGGCCCATCCTTGAACATTACCTCCACCTTCTGACGATCGATGACCCGGACGATATAGCCGTCGCCGAATTTGCCGTGCCGGACGAGCTCACCCTGATTGAAGGTTTGTGTGGCGCGGTAGGCCTTGAAAGAGGCGATGGGTTGGCCGAGCACCGCCTTTTCCCAGCCGGCTTCACGTTGGCGCTCGACGTCGACGGCCGCTTGGCGACGAGGCGAGAGCGACGGCGTGCCGGAGGCACGCGGCGACTGCGTTGCGCGCACGCCCGTGCTTCGCACCGGCGCCGGCGCGATCTTCGGGCGCCGGTAGTTGTGGTGCCCTCGGCAGGTGAGGCATTCGACCCGAATGATCTTGTCGCCCTGCATCGCGATGATGCGGTGGAGCAAGTCCATGCGGCATTTCGTGCACCAGGCGTCGACCTCGGACCCCGGTTTGAGCGTTTTGTTGGGCATGGAAGATTTGCCCGCACACTTTAGCACGCTCGCGCGCGAATGGTGACGCGCGATGCGATCGCGCCTCGCCGAGGCGGCGTTATTTTGGTTCGTCGGCGGGCGGAGGACGACTCGATTTGACCTGCACCGAGGAGCGCACCTCGGGCTGGGATACTTTGGCAGAGCCGATGTCGCCCGTCTCCGTTGGGACGAAACGGATCTCCGTCTTGATCTCGACGGAGAGGTGGGCCATCGCCTTGGCGAGCTCCTCGCCCAGGTTGTTTTGCTGGAGAAAGCCGCGGATTTCCTTGGCGACCACGCGATAGAGACCGTTCTTCGTCTCTTCGATCTGCGAAAGGAGGTAGGTGGCGATCTCTTTCGGCAGCTTGAGGTCGGCCACGAAGTTTCGCACGTTCTCGGGGCCCTCGGAGATTTTCTCGACGCCGGTCTCGACCACCTTCTTGATGGTGTCGCGCAGAACGCGCTCGACGAGCCGGCGGCCGTGAAGGTCGTCTTCGGGGGGCTTGTCTGAGCGGCTTCCGTCCATTGGCTTGATGCCTCGAGCCTTTCGTTCGTAGTGCCCTGGGCGAACGGCGTCAATGCGGCTCCACGGGATCAGAAATTGCGGCAGGTTCTCTGGTCGCGCGAGGTTCTTCAGCCAAATGGTACCTTGGCTCATCATGAGGGCTCCCGCTCCGTGGCAAGGGTGGACGCTGTGGATACTGCGGATTTTGGCGTTGGGGCCGGTCGCTTGTCGCGGCCGCGGCGAAGAGCAACTTTCGGCGACGTCCACCTCCGTGCGCTCCGGGCCTAAGCCGGAGCCGGGCGCCGTTTGGGGCTCCGCATCGGTGCGAGTCCCGAGCCCCCGCGCGGCTGCGAGCGCGAACGAAGGCGCGGCGACGCCCGAGCCGGTCGGTGGACCATGGGTCACTTGTTACGCCCACTATCGACCGTCGAGCACGCCCGAACGCGACGTGACGCGCCTCGGTCTCCTTTGCGGGCCTGCGAACGGCATGAAGGTCGTCGGAGCGACGCTCGCGGGCGAGGTCGCTGACGGCTTCGTCGAGCACGCGTTCGACGTGAAGCAAGGCGAGTGCTTTCGCATCCTCGCGGTGGCCTCGCTCGAGGTGCCCGATCTCGCCGTCGAGGTGCGCGATCCGCAAGGGGTCCCCGTAGCGAGCGATCACGGCAGCGATCGCTGGCCTATCTTGAATCCCGATGGTCCCTTCTGCTTGATTGACGGGGGTAAATACACCGTGCGCGTGCGCGCGCGGCAAGGCCGCGGCAAGTACGCGCTCCAGATCTGGCGATTGCCCTGACGCTCGGTTTCATTCCAAGCGGGCGCGACTTGACCGGACGCGGCCTTGCCGCTACCCCCGTGGTGCTCACGTGTCGCGCATCGAAGCAGAGCTCGTCCGTCGACTCGGATCCTGGTTCGACAAGGAACGCCGCGATCTGCCGTGGCGGCGAACGCGTGACCCTTATGCAATCTGGTTGTCGGAGGTGATGCTCCAACAAACGCGGGTGAAGACGGTCGAAGATTATTTCCCGCGGTTTCTCCGCACCTACCCGACGGTCGAGAAGTTGGCCAAGGCGAAGGTCGAAGACGTGCTCTCGTCGTGGAGCGGCCTTGGCTACTACCGGCGTGCGCGAGCGCTCCATAAAGGCGCGCGCGAAGTCGTCGATCAGTACGGCGGCGAGGTTCCGAAGGACGCCGCTTCGCTTCGCGGGATTTCGAGCATCGGACCGTATACGGCGGGCGCCATTGCCAGCATCGCGTACGGTCAACGCGAGGCCCTCGTCGACGGGAACGTGGCCCGGGTCCTCGCTCGCATCTTCGCTTTGTCGTGCGACGTGCGATCACCGGCGGGATCGAAGGAGCTCTGGGCCGCCGCCCGTCGCCTCGTCCCCGACGAAAACCCGGGTCGCCACAACGAGTCGCTCATGGAGCTCGGTGCGACGGTTTGTCTTCCGAACCGTCCGCGCTGCGAGGCGTGCCCGGTGGCCGACCTTTGCCAGGCTAACGCCAGCGG
>DATEMX010000461.1:0-5342 GCA_035275365.1 Polyangiaceae bacterium
GGCTCGAGCGCGGGGGGCGTCGGTGGCTCGAGCGCGGAAGGCGTCGGTGGCTCGAGCGCGGGAAGCGCTGGGGCGTCCGGCCACGGCGGTTCCACGATGACCGCCGATCTGCCGCCACGCTGCGGATTTCGACCCACACCACCGAAGCCGAAAGAGTTCATTCTCGGCGTTACCTCTAGGCGGATCTGGACTCGCGCCCACGAGGTCATCTTGGGAATCGGTGTCGACGTGCCTCCGGCGACGGATCTACCGGAGGTACCCACCACGCAGTGGGCAAATCAAGTCGTCGCGGAGCTCTTGGCCGCTCCCAAAGGCGCATCACCGACCAAGAGGGGCCTCGTCGACTTCGTCCTCCGCTACACCGAGGAACCGTTCTTCGAACCGGAGCTTCCGAGCGCAGCCTACTGGGCAGAGCGCATGGCCTCGAATGGCGCGACGCTCGGCACCCTCATCGCGGCGCCCAGCCCGGCTTCGATGACCGGCCAAACCGGCATCTTTACCGACGCCGAGCTGCTCAAGCGTCACCCGTCGATCGGTTCACGCGGGAGCTGGCTCATGAAAAGCCTCTTCTGCCGCGTTGTGCCTCTTCCCCCATTCGACCATCCTCCCGTGCTTCCCGCCGCCCCGACGCGACGGCAGGCCCACGAAGCCGTGATCCCCCCGGGCTCGATCTGCGCCGCCTGTCATCGACCGATCGATCCGCTCGGCTTTTCGCTCGAGCATTTCGACGAGCACGGCGTCTATCGCGAAGCCGAAAACGGCTTTCCCGTCGACAGCACCGGATCTTTCGCCTCCTCCGGCGTAGAGCTCGTGTTCACGAGCTTCGCGGATCTCGCCCCCAAGCTCGCCGAGTCTTGCGAGGTCGCCCACTGCTTTGCCGAATCGTGGCTCAAAGACGTGATCACGTTCGGCGTAAGCGATGTGCCGTTCGATTCTCCGAGCGAAGCCGAAGTGAACCAAATCGCCAATGCCTTCGCGGACTCGGGCTTCTCGATCTTGGAGCTTGCTCGCGCAATGGTCGTCTCGCCGGCCTTGCTTCGCTGAAGCACACTGCGCCGAGCGAGCGCTTGGGATCGTACCCGAGGATGGTAGCGCCGAGCGAGCGCTTGGATCGTACCCGAGGATGGTAGCGCCGAGCCCGACTCGTCCGATCGACGCATGGCGAGGCGCGTCGTCGTTGGTAGGACGCTACAGATGAAGCAAGCGATGATCAGAACCATTGTCAGAAAAGGGTGTCTGGTGGGTGCGCTAGCCGGGACGATCGCGGCGATGCTCGCAAGCGAGCGGCGAGCCTATGCTAGCGAGGTGTTCGTCGAACTCGGCCAGTCGAGTGGACTCTCCTCGAGGTCCGATTCCCCGCTCGCCGGCGGGGTCGGATCGAGTGCAACCCCATCCAGCTCGCCGAACTCCGTAGGTGCCGCAACGAGCGCCGGACCAACGGTAAGCGCCGGACCAACGGCAAGCGTAAGCTCGACGACCACCAGCGTCGGCACGGCCGCGAGCGTGGGCGCGAGAACCAGCCTTTCGGCGGGCGGGCTTGGACGACCCTCCTCGGCCGGTCCGTTCGGTGGCAGCTTGGGGTCGAGCGCGCTGGGCGGTTCCAGTCTCGGTCTCGGATCAAGCACGTCGCGAAGCTGGGGGAGCTTTTCGATTGGCGGCCGCCAATGACCGAGACGTTGGCTCTCTCGTCTTCAGTAGGACGGTTGTCCTTGGGTAGAAAAAAAGAGGTCCTCGGTGTCTCCTTCGGCGGGGCGCCGATCGTCACGAGGGCAGATGGTCGAGACGTCCAACACCGACGGGCCAAACCCAAGGAGAATCCAATGAAAGAGTTCATGTTCATCTACAAGTCTGGCAATCCAAACTGGAGCGCCGCCACGGCCGAGCAGAAGAGCGCCACCATGGCGAAGTGGGGCGCCTGGTTGGGGGCGCTCGGCCAGAAAGGGCAGCTGGTAACGGGCGGCTCACCGCTCGAGTTTGGCGGCAAGCGCTTGAAGAAAGACGGCGTCCTCACCGACATCGCCGCCTCCGAGATCAAGGAGCTCGTCTCCGGCTACTCGATCGTCAAGGCCGAGAACTACGAGCAAGCGGCGGCGATCGCGCGCGATTGCCCGATCTTCGCTTACGAAGGCGCTGCAGTGGAGATCCGCGTCGTCGCAGCGATGTGAGCCGGTGGCGGATCGGCGCGCCGCTCAGGCCGTCCGAAGAGGCTCGCGAAGGAGGCGCTCCACCTGTTCGAACAGCGCCTTTTGTTCGTGCGGTGTGCCTCCGAGCCCCTTGGACTCTTCGGCGTAGCGGCGCGCCGAGTCGCCGTCACCTCGCAGCGCCTGGAGGTGCGCGAGGACGGCGGGCGGAAGGTGGGAGCCACGCAACGGCTCGCTCGCGCGCAGCTTCTCGACCCGTTCGATCGCGCCGCTCAGATCGCCCGTGTACCCGATCGCCACGGCGCCATAGAGTTCGGCGATGGGCGACCCCGTCGCCTCGACGAGCCGATCATAGAGCGCGACGATCGCCCTCCAGTCGGTGAGCTCGAAGGTCGGGGCCAGGCAGTGCTGCTCGGCGATCCTCGCCTCGATGACGAAGCGCCCCGACGCGCCGGAAGGCGCCGAAGGGATGAGCCGCAAGAGGCCTCGGGCCAGCTCGATCTGACCGGCGTCCCACCTTGCTCGATCTTGTCGGTCGATCGGAACGTTTCGACCCTCGGCGTCGACGCGCGCCTCGGCGCGAGCCAAGTGCAGGTGCATGAGGGCGAGGAGACCCAGCGTGTCGGCGTTGACCACGCGAACTTCCTCGACGAGCAAGCTCGCCAGGTGAACGGCCTCGCGGCACAGCTCGAGGTTCATGGGCGCCGCCTCGTCGGAGCTGTGAAAGCCTTCGTTGAACAGCAGGTAGATCACGGTGTGGACCGTGTCCATTGCGTGGGGCAAGCGCTCGACCGGCGGGAACTCGAAAGTGTACCCCTCTAGCCGCTCGCG
This sequence comes from Polyangiaceae bacterium, assembly GCA_035275365.1. GTDB lineage: Bacteria > Myxococcota_A > Polyangia > Polyangiales > Polyangiaceae > DASWDH01. The sequence goes on from DATEMX010000461.1 coordinate 2,973, forward strand.
CGTTCGAAGCAGTCGCTTCTTGATGGTCGCCTCGGGCAGAAACAGCGCGCGACAGATCGCCGGAATGCTGAAGCCGCATAGCGCCCTCAAGATGAGCGGAATGCGGTTCTCGGGCGGCAGCTCCGCGGTGGTGCACATGAAAATCATGCGGAGCTGATGATCTTTAATGCGTGTCTCGTCGAACTCTTGATCCACCGTGTACGAACGGGTCCAGCCGCTCTCGAGGTGGTTCGCCAGATCTTCGGAGAATCTGCGCTGCGTGCGCTGCCCCCGAATGGCGTCGACGGCCTGGTTCTTGGCGGCCGCCATGATCCACCCGGCCGGGTTGTCGGGCACGCCCTGCTCGTTCCATGCGACGAGGGCTTTGCGGAACGCCTCCTGCAGCACGTCTTCGGCAAGCTCAAGGTTCTTCGGGCCGAAGAGACGTACGAGCACGGCGAGGATGCGCGACGCGTGCTCGCCGTAGACTCTCTCGATGGCCGCGTCGGCTTTGGTCACGTTCCGGCTCCGAGGAGCCACGTTCCGGCTCCGAGGAGCCTTCTTAGTACAGCGCCCCATTGAATGATACCCAGCTTCGCTGGGCGCGCCTGCTGCGCAGGCGAGGTTTGCTCGGTGCAGAACGTTGAACGGGCAGACCGATGGCGCTCGGGAACTGGTACGGGCACGTTTACGGGACCGGAATTCAGCGACCCGCCGCAGCCCTCGTGTGCAGGAGGCGCCTCAGCAGAGCGACGGCAACGGCGAACGACACGGCGGCCGCGACGAACCACGCGAGCCTCGTTTTCCTCGATCGCCCGCGCGACTCCAATTCCGCGCGATAGCTCTCGCGATCCACGCGACGCCCGAGCTTCCAGATGGACACAATGTCCCGAGTCGCCAGGATGTCGCGCAAGGGATCGCCGTTCACGAGAAGCAGGTCGGCGCGCAAGCCGACGGCGATGCGTCCCCGATCCTGCAGGGCAAACGCGCGAGCCGGGACCGACGTGGCGGCGCGCAGGGCGTCGAGCGGAGCGAGCCCGGCCTGCACGAGAAGTTCCAGCTCACGATGGATGCTTTGCACCGTGGGCGGTGCCCGGGTTCGGCGCGTCGGTCCCTGCCAAGATCGGCACGCCCATGCCGTGCAGCAAACCGACGGAGGTGAGCACCGCCGCGAAATCGAGGGGTTGGGGAGGCCGCGGATGGAAGCTTTTGCCGACCCACCCGACGGGCTTCACCTCATCGCCGTCGAACACCTGAACGTTCCGGATCATGAACGCGTCGGGTTGCGCGCAAGAAGCTCGACGCGGTCGACTGACGACGATCAATGAAGCGATGGCACACGCCGGCGGAATCAGGCAGCGCGCAGCTACTACCCTTACGCGTCCCCGGGTCGTCCGTTGCATGCGAACACCCTGCCCCAGGCGAGAGCCGAAGGCCATTCCCAGCAGCACGGGCAGCGGCGGTCGGCGACGGTGGGGCGCCGAACGTGACAATCATGCTCGCGCGACCGGATGGCTTTTTCGGCGCTGAAACCAACTTGGCATAGCAAATTTGGCAAGCCCCAATCATCGCCTCTCCTCCCGCGTGCGCAGTGGGCCGAGAGCGCTTCCGAAAAATGCGTAGATGACCGTAGCACCACGCCGCGTGGCGCGTGCTACTCCGCGCTGCCCGCGTCAGCCACCGCCGTCGGAGTTTTGCACGCGAGCCATTGCCCGAGCTTTCGCCGGTCTTCCTCCGAAGGCTTGGGATCGTCAGGCGGCATGATCACGTTCACGGCCTTGGGACCTGCAGCGGCGAACTCGTCGATGTGCTCGGCGACCGCAGCGATGCCGGCGACGGTGTCGAAGTCGTGCGCGAGCGGGGCTCCGTTGCGCGCGGCGCCGGTTAGCGTGCTGCTGTGGCATCGGGTGCAATAGGCCTCCATGAAAGCGCGCCCGAAGGTCTCGTAGCTGAGTTGATTGGGGGTTGGGCAGATCGACTCCGTTGGCGTGCCTTCTCCGCCGTCTCCCTCGTCGCGGTGATGTCCGTCTTCGTCGTGGTGATCCGAAGAGCAACCGCAGAACACGAGGGTGAGGGCGAGGGCCAAGGTGCGAACCACGCGATCTGGCTACCGACGACTGTTTGCAGTGTCAATGCGGCAAGTTGTCGCACCCGACCTGCCGCTCGGCGAGACGCCACACGAGAAAATACGCGCTTGCGGCGCCGATACACACGGCGCCAGCGACACGATGACTTCGATCGGCCCGCTCGGCAAGGGCGCGCGGGGAGATTTTTTTCGAGCAACGAACTTGCGACAGCGTCGCGACACGATGATGGCGATGGCACAGGACGTGGATGTAGGCGGTCGGTTTTCAACGATTGCCAGCCTCACTGAAATGGGCGCGACACAGC
>DATEMX010000462.1:0-2333 GCA_035275365.1 Polyangiaceae bacterium
CGTTTGCTGCTTGGCTTGCGCGTGGGCGGCGGGGGCGGAACCGAATCGGGCATCGAGTGCGTGGGAGCGCCTTCTTCGACCTCTTGAATGAGGACCCGGAGCTTGTTGATGAGCCGGCTGATGGTCTTCTTGTTGAGACGCATCTCGACGAGCGTCGCCACCATTTTCTCGCGGTTGTCGATGACCTTCGCTTCGAGGGCCTTCTTGTCGGTACCCGAGGTAGTTGCCTGGATCTCGCGCAGCTCTTCGTTCGACTTGCAGAGCTGTTTCACCTTCGACATGAGGCCGAGAAGGCGCTCTTCGGCGGCCTCTTCGTTGCGGTTCTCTTCGTCGTCTTCTTCACGTTCGCTTTGACGCTCGTCTTCTTCGACGATGTCGGCGACGCGGATCTTGTTGCAGCGTACGTCCTCGCCGAGCTTCAAGATCTCGCGCACGAGGGCGGGCGAGTTCAAGATGGCGGTGAGGATCGCCTTTTCGCCTTCCTCCATGCGTTTGGCCAGCTCGACCTCGCCTTCGCGGGTGAGCAGCGCCACGCTGCCTATCTTGCGCAGGTAGATGCGCACCGGATCGCTGCTTTTCGATTCGGCGTGATCCTTGGGTTCGCGCGTCTGCCTCATCTGTTCGGGAGGCGGAGCGGTGCTCTTGGTCTCGATCGAAGAAGCCGGGCCAGCCGTCTCCATCGGCTCGAGATCGAGGGCTAGCGCCTCGTCGATGTCGGCGCCTAGATCGCCGGAGCGTGCGCGGCTCACCTCTTGGTATTTGAAAAAAACTTCGGAGGCACCCTCGTGCGGGACCTCTAGCTCTCGCTTAAGCTCACGTGTTCGTCGGCTCATGCTTTTGATTCGTCTTCGCGTCTCGATGCGTTGCGGGGAGCGCCTCTCTAATGGATCCTAGAACGCGCGTGGATCACTTTTTGACATGTTCCTTCGTCGCCATCGAGCAAGAAGAGAACGGTCTTTTTGCGGGGAACGAGAGCGCACATGAAAAAAAAAGCGTAGCGCGCTTTCGGTTTAGGAGCATGTCGTGACGGGAGGCTACTACAGCGCAGCCCGGTCGGGGTCCAAGAAAAGGGCCGAGGAGAGGATCGCCCCTCAGCGGAACATGTCCCGGTCGGGAGCTCGTAGCAGGTCTTTGGAGTGGCCGTCAGCCGAATCGAACGCGAAACCTTTGATGACCACGGCTGGAACACGGTTCAGCTTCGTGGACACGAGCCCCGCGGCCGCCGCCAGCTCGTCGGCGCGGGCCTGAATCGTTGCTTGAAGCGGAAAACCTTGGGGATCGCGGGCACCTACGTAACTTTGGAGTGGATGTAGTCCAGAAACGCCAATCGCCACGTTGACGAGCCCTTCACGCCAGGGGCGGCCGAACGTATCGCTCACGACCACGGCCAGCTCGACCGCTCGGCGGTCACGAAGGGCGGTTCGAATGTGGCGGGCCGAGGCGTCGGGATCGCGCGGCAGGAGGGTCGCGATCTCCCCGCCCGCGACGTTCGACAGGTCGACGCCGGCGTTGGCGCAGACGAAGCCGTGGTGCGTCTCGGCGATGAGAACCCCGCGATCCATTCGGACGATCCGGCGGCTTTCACCCAGTACGATCTCGATGAGGCGTGGATCGAGGCGGTGCTGGCTCGCCCATTTCCGGGCGAACGCGGAGGGCGTCACATCGGCGAGGCGAGCTATCCGGCCTTCGCTCTTGGACACGATTTTTTGGGTAATGACCAGGACATCGCCTCCCTCAAGGGGCGTCTCGGCGCGGTCGGCCGCTTCGGCAAGCAGCCCCGCGAGGTCGGCGCCCTCGCTTACCTCTGGAATGCCTTCGAGACCCAAGAGCTCCACCTTCAAGGAAGGTCCCCACCTTCGACGAGGGCCTGCTCGCGGAGCAGGCGATAGGTCCTGCCAGGCGAGGGGGTGCGGAGAAACACGTCGATGTCGTCGGGCGTGTCGAGGTCGAGCGACAGACCTTCGAGCGAGAGCACGCGCGTCGCGAGACCGAGGTCACGAGCGCGCGCCACGTGCCCTGCGAAACTCGGCTCGCCGAAGCAGAGCGGGAGTGCTCCCGGAGGACAAACGAGGGCCGCGTTGGTGCCTCTCTCGTTGCGCGACGGGCAAAGAACCACGGCGGGGCCGGGGCCCAGCTCGCGCAGCATCCGGGAGATCTCGTGGGGTCTGACCCCGGGGACGTCACCTGGCACGCACAGCATGGCGCTCGCCTGCCGGTTGGCGATCTCGCAGGCAGCCTGCGCGACCGCTTCGGAGTAGCCGCCTCCGCCCCTTTCTTCGAGGTGTTCGGCGCCCATCGCTTTGGCAGCCGAAGCAATTTCAGTGTCCCGCGTG
>DATEMX010000463.1:0-4200 GCA_035275365.1 Polyangiaceae bacterium
TTCCGACCATGGTCGCAGAGGTGACTCCCGAGGAGTACGAACGCGTGGAGCGAAACGAGATCAAGCTTCCGGCAGGCTGGTCGCTCAGCAAGGCGCAGCGTTTCGATCGCCCGCAGGCCGCGTGACCGAAGGCGAGCGCCGTCGTGCGTACGCCGAGGCGTTCATCGCGCAGGCTCGGTCGGACTGGCGCGCTCATCGCGTTCTTGCCGGGCGCGAGGAAATCGCGACCTGCCATAGCCTCCACTACTTGCAGATGGTTTGCGAGAAGCTCGCCAAGCGAGCACATGAGATTATCGCTCGGGGTAGAACGTACGGCCAGCAGCACCGCTTGAAACCGACCACACTTGTGTGACGAGCGCCTCGTGGACGGCCAATAGGTCGATGCCGCTGCGGGCGACGGTTTGGCCCGACGGATCGACGAACGTGGCAAGGTAGGGGCGAGCGATCCCGCCGGCGAGCTTGCCGTCGACGAGCGCGAGGTCGACACCATTGGCAAGTACCTGTATGGCGCCGCTATTAAGCAATACTTATTGCGGCACGAAGCCGCCGCGTAATACACGAAGGAGCACTCCATGGCACGTGCATATTACAGCACAACGTTTAATGCCACCGCCGACAAAGTTTGGCAAACTATACAGGATTTCAACGAAGACACATGGTCTGGCGATGTCACGAAAAGTTGGCGCGAAAACAACGTGCCCGGTACCGCAGTGGGCAATATCCGCGTGATCGAAGTTGGCGATAAGCAGCTCCGGCAGCGGCTCGTAGCCTACTCCGATACGGACAGGTGGTACACTTACGAGTTTGCCGGCAAACCATCCATGCAAGTCGAGCATTTTCAGGCAACGATCCATGTGCTGCCCATCACCGAAGGCGATCGTAGTTTTGTAGAGTGGTACGCATCATACGACTGTTCTGCCGACGAAATGCAGCACTCGCACGATTATTTTGTGCAGGGGTGTGCTCGCTGGCTGGCCAATCTGCGCAAAAAGCTTTAAGCCAACCCGCGATGTGCCACTGCAATGACTGTGCAAAGAGGTGCGGCGCCTATCTCTAAGCGCCCGTACAGTTCGAGGTAGTCCGTCTTGCTGCGCATCATTTGCGCACGCTCGTCGGAAGACAACGCGGAGATGCCTGGGACCGCGAGAGGCGAGACGGCGGCTGCCGCTTCGAACAATCGATTCAGGAGAGGAGCGAGCGGGTTGGAGGTGAGCGTGTTCGTCCTTTCCTTGTTGAGAACAAAATGCGACGAACTGCTCATGTTCGCTAGTCGCATTCCCGGAGCAGAAGAGCGCAACCTGGTTCGACTGCGAAGCCCCCTGGTTTTCTCACGGTGAGGACGGGACGACGTCGTTCAACGCGCTCGTCGACGACGTCGGGGTGGGGGCCTTGCCCCCGGAGACAAAGAGATAGCGCCGCGCGGCGAAAATCCGGCCCCCAAGATTCGAGAGCGTGGATACTTGCCATGCCGGCATGCCTGGATGCCAAGTCACGAACGACGGGAGGGACCCCTTCCTGCTTCGCTTCTCAATTTGGCATGGCAAATTGGGAACGATGGCGCGGACCCTCCTAGGAAGGAACGGCCCGTCTGCGTAGCTGACGACGCGTACGACAGCCTGCCGCGTTTCATCCGGCGTGGGTGGGTCATCCGCCCGTGGGGGACTAGTGCCGCGCGGGCGAAAATCCGGCCCCCAGATTCGAGAGCGTGGAGACGCTGGTAGATCCGCAACCCGTGTGGAGATCTCCGCGAAACGAGTGCCGAATTTTCGCCCGCGCGGCAACTAGGCGCGCGAGAGCTTGCGGTTGGTCGCCACCGTGATGGCGGCCATGTGGACGATCGTCTCCACGGCGCTGTTTTGAGAGAGCACCGTCACCGGCTTGCGCATGCCGAGCAAAATGGGCCCCACGGCCTCGGCTCCGCCGAAGGATGACAGGAGCTTGTAGGCGATGTTGCCCGAGTCGAGGTCGGGAAAGACGAGCACGTTCGCCGCGCCTTTCAGATCGGAGAACGACCAATCCTCGCGCAGGGCGGGCAAAAGCGCGACATCGGCCTGCATCTCGCCGTCGACCATCACGTCGGGTCGCCTTCGCTTGACGATCGACGTTGCTTCGGCGACGCGCCGCGGGCTCGGCTCGGTAGCGACCGAACCGAAGTTGGCGAACGACAACATGGCCACCCGCGGTTCGATGCCCAAGTCGCGCACGGCGTCGGCCGTGGTGATCGCGATCTCGGCGAGCGTTTCGGCGTCGGGGCAAATGTTGACCGTCGTGTCCGCGCAGAAGAGAACGTCGTGCCCCTTGAGGAGCATGTACATGCCCGCCGTTCGCCCGACTCCCTCGCGCAGACCGATGATCTGCAACGCCGGCCGGATGGTCTCAGGGTAGCTCGAGTTGAGCCCCGAGACGACGCCGTCGGCGTCGCCCCCGTCGACCATCATCATGCCGAACACGCGGCGCTCGCGCGACATGATTTTCTGCGCGTTGTAGCGCGTCATCCCTTTGCGCCGGCGCTTGGCCCAATACGCCTCCACGTAGGGGTCGAGCCGCGGTGAGTCGGGAGGCCAGATGATGTCGGCTTGCGCGAGATCGAGCGTCAGCTCCTCTGCGCGCGCGCGGATGACGTTGGGGCGACCGAGCAAGATCGGGTGGCAGATGCCTTCGTCGGCCACGATCTGAGCGGCGCGTAGAATCTTGTCGTCTTCCCCTTCGGTGAAGACGATGCGCGCCTCGGTCGCCTTGGCAAGGCTGAAGATCTTGCGCATGACTTGGCGCGATGGATTGATCAGTCGTTCGAGGCGATCGCGATACTCGACCAAATCGAGTGGCTGTTCGGCAACGCCCGTCTCCATCGCGGCTCGGGCCACCGCTGGCGCGACCCACAGGAGAACCCGCTCGTCGAAGGGCTTGGGGATGATGTACTCGGGGCCGAAATGGAGCTGGGAGACGCCGTAAGCCTCGATGACACGTTCGGGCACCTCTTCGCGTGCGAGCGCCGCGAGCGCGTGCGTTGCAGCGAGCTTCATCTCGTCGTTGATGGCGCGGGCGCGCACGTCGAGCGCGCCCCGGAAGATGTAGGGATAACCGAGGACGTTGTTGACCTGGTTCGGCGTGTCGCTCCGGCCCGTGGCGACGATGGCGTCGGGGCGCGCGGCGGTCGCGACCTCGTAGGGAACCTCGGGGTCGGGGTTGGCCAGGGCGAAGATGAGCGGGCGCGGTCCCATGCCCTTCAGCATTTCACCAGTGACGATGTTGGCGGCGGCGAGGCCGATCAACACGTCTTTGCCGACGATGGCCTCTTCGATGGTGCGCTGCGCGGTCTCCACGGCGAACGCCCCCTTATAGGGATCCATCTCGTTCGTTCGCCCGGCGTAGATGATGCCGAACTTGTCGAACATGGTGATGTTCGATTGCGTGACGCCGAGCTTCACCCAGAGCTGCATGCACCGAACGGCCGCGGCGCCCGCTCCGAGGCAGAGGATTTTGATCGAGGCGAGCTTCTTCTCGTAGAGGTGGCAGGCGTTGAGGAGCGCGGCTCCAGTGATGATCGCGGTGCCGTGTTGATCGTCGTGGAACACCGGGATGTTGAGGCGGCGCTTCAGCTCCTCCTCGATGTAGAAGCACTCGGGGGCTTTGATGTCTTCCAGGTTGATGCCGCCGAACGTCGGTTCGAGCGTGGAGACGGCGGCGATGAAGCGCTCGGGATCTTCGGCGTCGAGCTCGAGATCGAAGACGTCGATGTCGGCGAGGCGCTTGAAGAGCAGGCCCTTTCCTTCCATGACCGGCTTGGCGGCGCGCGGCCCGATGTTGCCGAGCCCGAGGACTGCCGTCCCGTTGGTGATGACGCCCACCAGGTTGCCGCGCGCCGTATACGTGTCGACCAGCGTTCGGTCGCGAACGATCTCACGGCACGGCTCGGCCACGCCGGGCGAGTAGGCGAGCGACAAATCACGCTGGGTCGTGCAGGGCTTGGTGGGGACGACCTCGATCTTCCCCGGCCGTCCCTGCGCGTGGTAGTCGAGCGCGTCTTTCTTGCGGATCATGGGCTAAGCATTACCGCCTCGGATCTGCCGGCACCAGATCGATCTAGCGCTACTGCCTGCGTCTTGGCATCGGCAGATCGCGATCAGCAAATCCAAGGCAGTCGTGTTAGTTGAAATAGCCCTGATCGGTGAGCGCGCGCTGGAGTCGTTCGTCGTCTTT
>DATEMX010000464.1:0-4439 GCA_035275365.1 Polyangiaceae bacterium
TACCCTGACCATCGCGCGTGCCGATCTAAAGCTTCCACTCGAAGGTCAGTCGCTTTCCGCCGAGGTGCCCGGAGCGCTCACGCTGCACGGCGTGACCAAGCCCGTTCACGTCGCGTATTCGGCGTCGCGAAGCGGCGCCACGTATAATGTGTCGGGTACCACCGACGTCGACTACACGCAGTTCCTAGGACGCAAGATCTCCCGGCTCGGCGTTACCGTGCAGCCCCTCGTCAAGGTGGAAGCCAAGTTCAAGCTGAACGACGGCTAAATGACGAGAGTGAAGCTCGGTCATATCGCCTCTCTCTCTCGTCGAAGCGGGGCGAGCCGCCCCGCCACGAAAAAGTGTGCGAAGGCGCTCGCCTTCATCGGCATCTGCGCTTTGCTCGTCGTGGCTTCGCGCGCCGAGGCCTATCCGTTCATGATCCGGCACGGCTACACGGGCTGCGCGCCCTGTCATCACGATCCTTCCGGCGAAGGGCTCCTCACCGAATATGGTCGCGCCGCGAGCGTGCTCTATCTCTCGACACGCTACGGCGGCTCGGTCGACGAAGAGCCTACGCGCGTAAAAGATTTCTTGTTCGGCATCGTGCCGACGCCGAAGTGGCTCGCGCTCGGAGGATGGATTCGAGACGGCTACCTCGTCGCCACGTCGGGAGGTGACGTCGTCGATGACCGGCTCCTCCAGATGCGCGCCGATCTCGCGGCGGAGGCCTCGGTGAAAGCGTTTCGCGCGTACGCGTCGCTCGGCTATGCGAGCCACGCTTCCGCTGCGCTGAGCCAAAAGGCATGGGTGACGCATTCGACCACGGGTCCGAACCTCGTGGCGCGCGAGTATTGGATAGGGGTCCAGTGGAGCGAGGACGCGATGCTCCTGCGCGCCGGCCGCATCAACCTGCCGTTCGGCCTGCGCAACGTCGAGCATCCCACGTGGGTCCGCAACGCCACGCGGACCGACATCAACCAAGATCAGCAGCACGGGGTCGCCTTTGCCTACGGTCGCGATCCTTATCGCTTCGAAGCCATGGCCATCCTCGGCAACTACCAAATAAACCCGGATCGGTTCCGCGAGCGTGGCTACGCCGCGTTCATCGAGCGCGCGTGGGGCAAACACTTCGCTGCCGGCATCTCCAGCAAGATCACGCACGCCGCGCAAGACATCGCCTCGAACGTCGGAGCAACGCTCCAAGCTCACGGCTTGTTCGCCCGCTACGCCCCCGCAAGGCCGCTCGTCGTCATGGCGGAGGCTGACCTCTTGATCCGCTCGCCGAGCGGCGCCGGCACCGACACCGGAGGCACGGGCCTCGCCGTCGTCGATCTCGAGCCGCTGCAAGGCCTTCATTTCGACTTGGCCGGCGAGACCCTCTTTCCGTCGGCGTTCGGCACGCAGGGCACGCTGGGCGCGTGGGCCAGCGTGTGGTGGTTCTTTTTTCCTCACTTCGACGTGCGCGTCGACGCGGTGCTGCGTGGCGGCGAGGCGGTGACCACGGTCACTTATTTGGGGCAGGTGCACGCGTACCTATGAGCCGTATCGCCGTGACCTTCGCCGGCGTCACGCTGGTCTGTGCGATCGCTTCGCAGACCACCGCGGCGCGAGCTACGCCGTCTTTTCCCGACGTGATCGCTGCGCGTCTCGCGATGTCGGCGCCTCCGCCTTGCACGACGTGCCACGAAACCGAGGCGGGCGGTGCGGGCACCGCCACGCGGCCTTTCGCGCTCTACCTCGAATCGCGCGGATTGCGGCGCTTCGACGAGAGTTCGCTCGATGCCGCACTGCAAGCGGCCGCGGGCGAAGCCCACGACACCAACGCCGACGGCGTTAGCGACCTCGTTGCCATTGCGCGAGGCGAAGATCCCAATGCGGGAGCCGTGAGCGGTCCGGCGTACGGATGCGGGGCCCACGTCGCGAGGAGCGCACCCGGGAGCTGCCCTCGCACGGCGGTGCCATGCGCGGCCGTGCTCGTCGTGCTCGCGCTTTACCGGCTCGTGTATACTCGTCGATCCATGAACATTCGAAATCCTCGCGCTCTCATGCTCGGAATGTCGGCGCTCTTGCTCGTCGCTTGCGGCAAGAGCAAATCGAGCGGGTCGGATCCGAGCGCCGCGGGGAGCGGAGCGGCGGCCGCTCCCGGAGGCAAGGGTCCGCTCTCCTTCCTCAACGGCTTCGAAGGCGAGATCGGGATCGCCGTCAAGAGCATCAAAGCAAAAAGCGATGTCCCTCCGCTGACTTTGCTCATCAAGGGCGACAGAGTCCGCGCCGACATTCCGGCGGGCCTCGGCGGTCCTTCACAACCCGGCCTCAAGGGTTATGCGATTCTGAGCGCGCCCGAAAAGAAGCTTTCGGTCGTCATGGACGACCGAAAGCAGGTGCTTGTGCTCGATCTGAACTCGCTGGGCGATCAGATCAAAGCGATGAAGCCAGGAGTTGCCGCGCAGCCCGGCGCAGCTCCCGCTGCCAAGGAGCCGCCCCCCACGCTCACCAAGACCGGCGCGACCGACAAAGTGGCGGGCTACGCGTGCGACAACTGGGAAGTCACCCAAGAGAAGCGGAAGGTGGCGACGCTCTGCATCGCCGACGAAAGCGCCTCGTGGTTCCGCCTTCCATTGACGGGCATCCCCACCGAATACGCGTGGGCGCTCGAGCTCTTCGACGGCAAACATTTTCCTCTGCGCGCCATCGGCTACGAGAAGGACGGTTCGGAGGCGGGCCGCATCGAGGTCACCAAGTTGGAGAAGAAGGCGATCGCCGCGGCGACGTTCGAGGTGCCCCCGAGCTACAAGGTCGTCGACCTCGGTTCGATGATGGCAGGGATGATGGGCGCGCTCCCGCGCGGAGGCATGCCTCCGGGGTTTCCGCCCGGCGGCATACCCGGGATGGGCCAGTCGAAGAAGGCAAAATAGCCGAAACTAGTTGACGGTGCCGGGCGGCTCCGGCGGGCGGTCGTCGCGCCGGATGCACGACGAGAGATCGAAGAGCATGAACTCGAGCGCCTTTTCCTGATCCGACAGGTCGCTCGTCGTGCAGCCGTCGGGGTAGTGAATGACGGTGTCCGACAGGTCGCCCGACGAGACATGGATGTCGCTCAGGACGACGCGGCCGCATTGGCTCTCTTCAGGCACGTTCATGGGCGTGTTGGTGGTCATGTATTGCACCGAGTTGGGATCGGTGCTGTAGATCCAACGCTGGGCGACGGCGGCGTTGGTGGCGTCGACGGTGTGCTGCGCGGCCTTGATGACGAGCTTGCCCCGAGGCGCCGCGCTCCCCACGTTGACGAGCCAATCGGCGAGCGCGGCTCCTTTGGGGAACGACGTGTCGATGTCGGCGGTGAAGGGATTGGCGAGGTCCTTTTGGTGATTGAACGTGGCGACGGTCGGGAAGGGGGCAGGGCCGTGCTCGAGCCAGTAGTTGTGCCAATGCGAAGCGAAAACGCGGCCCCCCGCGTTGGCGTAGGCTTGCATCGCCTGTACGGCAGCCGCGCCCTTGTTGGTCGGATTCTCGATGCCCTCGCACGAGAGCAGCACGAGATCGTATTTCTTCAGAGAGTCGGCGCTGCTCCAAAACATGGGGGCTGTCGTGAACCTGGCGCCGCCGTTCATCGATTGCGCGTAGCGGTTCGTGCCGTTGGTGCCGTTGTAGAAATTGACGCGGCCCTTGCCGGACTCGGGCGTGAACTCCGAGTCAGCGATGCCGATCTTGCGCAAGAGACACTCGAGCGCGTCGGCGCCGCCCGTGGTGAGCGCCATCTTGGGGATGTCGCCCTCGGCTTGGCTCTTGGGAAGCCGGGTCATGTTCTTGTCGGTGAGGGGTGTATCGGCGCACGCGGTGACGGCTGGAAGCTTGATCTGCCTGCGCCACTTGCCGACTTGAATGACGAGCGGGATGTCGGTGGTGACGGGCACGTTGTCGAGCTTGAAATGGCCCTTCGCGTCGGTGAGCGCGCTCGCGATGGGGCTGCCCGAGATGGCGCCGCAACGGTCGCAGGTGGCGCCGGTGGTGATGGCGTCGACGGGCGCGTTCGGTACGTAGACGATGACGTTGTAGAGCGGCACTTTGCCCGCGGGATCGAAGACGGTGCCGCTCACCGATGTGGTGGCTCCGGCCGCGCATTTGTCGATCTTGCAAGAGCCGAGCGCGCACGAATTCTGATAGCACTCGAGGTTCTCGCAAGGGTGCGGAGGCGCGACGCCTCCATCGTCGTCCCGCGTGCTCGACCCACCGGAGCCCGTCGTGAGGCCGAGCGTACCCGTGCCTGATCCGGCGTTGGTTCCGGTCGTTTGGCCATTCTGAAAGACGTTGTCACCACCGCCGCTGCAAGCGGCGGCGAAAGCGAATCCGAACCAAGCAAGGCGCGTCGTCGAGAGATGTTGGTTTCTCATGTGTTCCTCGGCGCGGTGAACAGCGGACGGCTGAAAGTCAGTCGCCGCAGCATTGGAGTTTCAGC
>DATEMX010000465.1:0-3066 GCA_035275365.1 Polyangiaceae bacterium
GTTGCGGCGAACGCCGGTATGCCGCGACCTGCGCGCTATTCGGGCTGATCTTGAGAAAGAAGCAACGCTTGTCGGCAGGTTGCCCGGCGCGAAGATCCTCGACCTCGATGGCGTACGAAGGTGTCCGCTTTTTGCGATTGAAGACCTCGATCTCGACGAGGTGAGCGCGGCCGACCTGCGCGCGCGTAGGCAGCCGGCGAACGACGTTGAGGTCACGCAGCGAGAGCTCACTCATGACGCCCGAGAGGACGATGAGCGAGAGGAGCATGCCCAAGAGAAGGTAGAGCAGATTGTTGCCGGTGTTGATGGCGGCGAAGCCGACGCCGAGCGTGATGCCGAGGAAGTACTTTCCCTCGCGAGTGAACTTGAGCTTGCGCGGTGGCCGCCAGCGGCGCAGAAATCGCTCCCACGCATTTTTGGGCGGGGGCCTCGTCAGCGAGCGGTGCTCGCTCGTGCGAGCGGTGCGCACGAGGCGCCGCGCGGAGGGGGCCTGCGGTTTGATCGACTGAGACTCGGTGCCCACGCGAGTCGCCTTTGGCCAGTCAGAGAGGGACGGGAACGCGTGCGATCACTTCGCGCACGGCGCTCTCGGTTTCGTCACGCGACGGGACATAGCCTTCGGCGTGCGCCGACAGGCGAACACGGTGTGCAAGCACGGGCACGGCGAGCTCGTGGATATCGTCGGCGATGCAATAGAGGCGTCCGCGAAGGAGTGCGCGGGCTCGCGCCGCGCGGGAGAGGTTCATCCCAGCGCGGGTGGACGCGCCCAGCGAGAGAGCGGGCGAGGTGCGCGTCGCCACGAGAATGGCTTGCAAATACGTGCCGAGCGCCGAATCGACGGTGACGCGGTCGACCTCGCGTTGAAGGGCGACGAGCTGAGCGGGGTCGAGCACCGTTGCGACATTCTTCGCGTGATCGCTGACACCGTCCAAGAGAAGGCGCATCTCCACTTGAGGCGGCGGATAGCCGATGCGCACGCGAACCATGAATCGATCGAGCTGCGATTCAGGCAGCGGAAAGGTTCCCGCGAAATCTTGGGGGTTCTGCGTGGCCAGAACGAAGAACGGATCGGGCAGAGGGATCGTCTGTCCGTCGAGCGAAACTTGGCCTTCGTTCATCGCCTCGAGCAGCGCCGATTGCGTCCGCGGGCTAGCGCGGTTGATCTCGTCGGCGAGCAAGATGTTGGCGAAGATAGGGCCCTGACGAAGGACGAAGTCGCCGCGCCTCTGATCGTAGACCGACACTCCCAGCACGTCGCTCGGGAGGAGATCGCTCGTGAACTGAACGCGCCGTAGCTCGCCGCCGACGGCCTTGGCGACGGCGCGCGCGAGCGTGGTCTTGCCGACGCCGGGTACGTCTTCGATGAGGACGTGACCGCGCGCGAGCAACGCTACCAGGGCGAGCTCGACGGCTTCGGGTTTTCCTTCGAGAGCTTGCTCGACGGCGGAGCGAAGGCGCGCAATGGCCGGCGGGGGTTCTCGCGCAATGGCCACGGCGGATGTCATCGGGCACATCTTAGCACGGCTTTTCGCGAGCAATCCTAAAGCGTCTCGGCCGTTCTTTGGGCGGGGCCACGAGAATCGCCTCTTGCGCGTCGCTTCCTCCCTGAATTGCCGGAAACGCACGACCTCACGGACTTTCGCTCGTGCGGGGCGGGACCGAATCCGAGGGAAAAGATCGGCGTTCGGATTCCCACGGAAATCGAGTGCAGCGATGTCGCGCGCTGCAGCGGCGTCGCGCCCTTGAGAAGCGCGTTCAGGAAACGGATGCGGGTGCTTCGAGGAGCTGGCGCCAACGGGGTTGTCCGCTCGCGCCGGCCCCACCGACGATGAGCCGGTGCTAGAACACCGAACGGTTTGAAAACGTCGATCGATTCAGCGGTTGCACGTCAGTCGGCAACGCAGTTTTGGGGGCTGGGGCCCCAAACTGGGGGTGCTACGCGCGGCTCCTGCGGAACCCCATTCCGGTGCCGGAGTGGACGGAGGCCAGGAACTGGGCGGAGTCCACAGAGGCTAGGGTGCGGGGGGCGGAGGGCGACGCCGGATGGGCATGATTGAGCGAGTCGTCGTGAAAGGCGTGACCAAGAGCTTCGGGACGATCGTGGCGCTTCGCGGCGTGGACGCGATTTTCTCGGCGGGCGAGATCGTGTCGCTCGAGGGTCACAATGGATCTGGAAAAAGTACATTACTTGGAATCCTTGGAACGGTGATCCAGCCGACGGGGGGGACCGTTCGGTACGGGCTACCCGAGAATGATCCCTCAACTGCTCGAATAAGAAGCGAAATTGGTTGGGTCTCACACGAATCTCACTGCTATCCGGATCTGTCGCCGGCGGCGAACGTTCGGCTCGCCGCGTCCCTCTACGGAGTCGACGCCGATGCGGCATGGCGCCGGGCAGCGGCCCGCTTCGGGATGGACGCCTTTGCCGCGGCGCCCGTTCGTCAGCTTTCGAGAGGCCAACGGCAGCGCGTGGCGCTAGCGCGGGCGGTTGTTCACGAGCCTTCGCTTCTGCTCCTCGACGAGCCGACCACAGGCCTCGATCCCGAGGGAACCGATCGTCTCTTAGGCGCCGTCAAGGAAGAGGCTGCCCGTGGTTGCATTGTCATTTTCGTCACGCACGATGGGCCGATTGCCGCTCGTGTTGCCACGCGTCGCCTTTGGATGGAGCGGGGACGCTTGCGTCACGATGCGGCCTGATTCGCCGCCGTGACGCCGAATGTTACCTAAAGATCGCCGAAGCTCGCTTTCGTGTACGGGCAGGTTGTGGGTAGCAATTCAGCGACACGCCCTTAGCTGACGTGGCGCTTGCGACAGGAAACGATCAACGAGCGTGGAGGCGGCCTGCAACGAGGTAGCGTCCAATGGGCTCGTGTGAGGGAAGATTGCCAGCGGCTCGGCGATTCGCAATCGCTGGAGCTCGGCGGCGTTGCTCCCAGTTGACGCGTCCGGCTCGCCCGGGGTCGACAGGACCAGCGCGTCCGGCGCAAACCCTCGCGCGCGGGCGAGCCCCAAAGATGCCGTCACATCGTGCAGGACCCCCAGCCGATCCGGTGCGACGAGGAGCAC
>DATEMX010000466.1:0-4416 GCA_035275365.1 Polyangiaceae bacterium
CCGGGTCGTCCCGAAGCTTCGCCGCGCCTGAATCATCGGGGCATCGGCCCTTCGCCGGGCCGCCCGGCGATCAAACTCGAGCGCCGTCGGATCTCCGCGGCGGTATCACCCGCGGAAGGTCCGGTTCGCCGAGCACTTCGAGCAAGGCGGTGCGCTCGATCGATTCTTGTTCGAGCAACACGTCGACGAGCCGTTCGAGCGAAGGGCGGTGCTGCGTGATGCAGCGCTTGGCTTGCTCGACGGCGAGGGCGAGGATACGTCGGGCCTCGTTCTCGATAGCAAATACGGTCGCGTCGCTGATGCCCCCGTCGGTAGCGAGCGTCTGACCGAGGAACGGGTGCTCGGGGTGATGCTCGTGGTAGACGGGCCCCACCTCTTTGCTCATGCCGTAGTGAGCGACCATTTTGTAGGCAAGCTCCGTCGCTTGCTTCAGGTCGTTCTCCGATCCCGAAGAGAGGCTTTCATAGATGAGCTCCTCGGCGGCGTACCCTCCGAGCAAGACGCACAATTTGGCCTCGAGCTCCGGCTGCGTCGCCAGGTGCCGGTCCTCGGTCATGTTCTGCTGCGTGAGGCCGAGGGCCAAACCGCGCGGCAGGATGGTGACGCGCCGCAAGGGCTCGGCGAACGGCGTGAAGTGGGCAACGATGGCGTGCCCCGATTCGTGAGTGGCGACGCGACGCTTGTCGTCGACGGTGAGGCGAGCCTCGCGCGGATCGCCGAGCACGACTTTGTCGAAGGCTGCGCTGAAGTCGGAAGCCTCGATTGAATCCGCGGCGCGCCGCGTCGCGTTCAAGGCGGCTTCGTTGACCAAATTGGCGAGGTCGGCGCCGGAGAACCCCGGAGTGTTGGAGGCGAGGTCGGCCAGGTTGACGTCGGTGGAGAGCGGCTTGCCACGCGTGTGCACTTCGAGGATGGCGAGCCGCGCCGACGAAGCCGGCCGCTCGATGACGACCCGGCGATCGAAGCGGCCGGGCCGAAGTAGCGCGGGATCGAGCACGTCGGGGCGATTGGTCGCCGCGAGCACGATCGTGAGATCGCTCCGCGTGAAGCCGTCCATCTCGGAGAGGAGCTGGTTCAAGGTCTGCTCGCGCTCGTCGTTGCCGCCGCCGAGCCCCGTCCCGCGCACCCGACCGACGGCGTCGATTTCGTCGATGAAGATGATGGCGGGCGCGGCCTTCTTCGCCTCGTCGAAGAGCTCGCGCACACGCGACGCGCCCACGCCCACGAAGAGCTCGATGAACTCCGAGCCGTTGATGGAGAAGAACGGTACCCCCGATTCGCCGGCGACGGCGCGCGCCACGAGGGTCTTGCCCGTGCCGGGTGGGCCGACCAGGAGCACACCGCGAGGCACCTTGCCGCCCAGCCTGCGAAAGCGCGCGGGCTCGCGCAGGAAGTCGACGATCTCTTGTAAGTCCTGCTTGGCCGATCGCAAGCCCGCGACGTCGTCGAATCGCACGCGGAGATTGTCTTTCACCTCGAACCTCCGCGGCCTCGATTTGAGGATGTTCGACAACGGACCTCCCGGGGACATTCGCTGGATGCGCCGCGAAAGCCAGAACCAGGCGCCTACGATGAGCACCCACGGCAGAAGGCTGAGCATAAGCTGCAACGCAAAAGGCTGCTCCTCCGTTCTGACCTGAATGTCGACTTTCTTCTCACGCAAGAGCGGGAACAGCGCGCTGTCGGGTTGACTGGGGAGCGTGGTCTTGAACTCGCGAACCGAGCGATTGTCGAATGTCTCTGGGTCTTTCAGACGACCCGAAACGGATTGGCCGCTGACGTTGATCGATCCAATCTTGCCTTCCTCGAGGAACGAGTAAAACGCGCTGTAAGGGATGGTCGGGAGCTCGCGTTGGTCCTGGCCGAAGAGCTGCCAGATCCACATCCCGGCCAAAAGAACGAACAGCATGACCCAACCCGACCACGAGGGGCGCGAAGGCCCGGCCGAAGAAGGCTTGAGATTTTTCGGGTCTCCGATTTCGTGGCTCACTGCTTGGTAACGAGCACGACCCGTACCGCGCGGTGGCCTCGCAACTCCGTAAGACCGACGAGGTGGGCGAAACGGCCGAATCGCCTTTTCGTTCGAGGCGGCGGCTTGCTAGCCTCCGGGCCCATGAGCATTCGACGTTCCGCGTCCGCCCTCTCTCTCGTGCTCGGGTCTGCCGTGGTCGCGCGGCCCGCCTCGTCGCTCGAGCTTCCGTCGCTCCAGCTTCCTTACGAAGAAACGAAGCTCGCCAACGGCCTCACGCTCGTCGTTCACGAAGATCACGCGCTGCCGCAGGTGGCCACGAACCTCATCTACCGCGTCGGCTCCAAAGACGAGCAACCCGGTCGCACCGGTTTCGCGCACCTCTTCGAGCACCTCATGTTCCTGGGAACCAAGAGAGCGCCGGCAAAGGCGTTCGACGATTGGATGGAGTCGGCGGGCGGCACCAACAACGCTTGGACGAGCTCGGATTTCACCGACTACCACGAGTCGGGCCCCTCTTCGCTCTTGCCGCTCTTTCTCTGGCTCGAAGCCGACCGCCTCGAGACGTTGGGGCGCGAGATCGACAAGGCGAAGCTCGATCTCCAGCGCGACGTCGTGCGCAACGAGCGCCGCCAAACAGTCGAGAACCGGCCCTACGGCAAGGTCGAGCTGCGATTGCCCGAGCTGATGTATCCGCCTTCTCATCCCTACCATCACCCTGTTATCGGCTCGCACGCGGACCTCGAAGCGGCCAGCGTCGAAGACGTGCGCACCTTCTTCGGGCAGCACTACTCGCCAGGCAACGCAGCGCTGGTGGTTGCCGGCGACGTCAAAGCCTCCGAGGTCAAGTCGCTCGTCGAGCGCTCGTTCGGCTACATCAAGCCGGCTCCTCAGGCTGTAGCGAGCCCACCGCCCTCGCCGCTTCCGCCCGTAAAGCTCGACAAGGTCGTCCGCGAGACGATCGAAGATCAGGTCGAGATGACCAAGATCGTCGTCGCGTTTCCCTCGCCGGCGCACTTTCAGCCAGGTGACGCCGAGCTCGATCTCTTCGCGAGCATCCTCTCTTCGGGCAAGACGAGCCGCCTCTATAAAGCACTCGTCTACGAGAAGTCGCTCGCGCAATCGGTGAACGCCGCCCAAGACTCATCGGTGTTGTCGAGCGCGTTCACCCTCGAGATCATGGTCCGGCCAGGTGTCTCGGCCGACGTCGTGGAGAAGGCGACCGACGCCATTCTCACCGAAGCCCTCGCCAAACCGCCCACCGACGAGGAGCTCCAGCGCGCGAAGAACCAAATCGCCTTCGATTTCGTCGACCGGCTGCAGTCGCTCGCCGCGCGCGCGCGGCTCCTCAATATGTATTGGGGAGAGAAGGGCACCCCCGGCTACGTGGCCCAAGACATGGCGCGCTACGAACGAGCCACGCCGGCGAGCGTGCTCGCGCGCGCCAAGGAGACCATCAACTTGAACGGACGCGTGATTTTGCAGGTGGTTCCGCTCGCCGCCAAACAAGCGCAGAAATCCGACGGCAAGCGATCGGAGAAGGCTCAATGAGCCGCCGTTCTCTTCTCGCGCTCACGCTTGCACTCGGCGCCTGCGGTGGCTCGTCACAGCCGCCCCAGCCTCCGCCGCCCGCGGCGGCGAGCGCAACACCCGCGCCGCCGCCCGCACCCGCGACTTCGGCCGATCCGCTGGGACCTCGGCCCATCCCCAAGCCTCCGACGGCCTTCACGCCGCCCGCCCCCCGCGTCCTCGAAGGTCCTGGCAAGTCGAAGGTGTGGCTCCTCGAACGCCACGGCCTACCGCTCGTCACCATCGCCGTCGTCGTGCCCTACGGCAGCGCAGCCGAGCCGCCCGAAAAGGCCGGGCTCTCGTTCGCCACGGCCGACATGCTCGACGAAGGCGCAGGCAAGCTCGACGCGCTCGGCTTCTCGCAGGCCCTCAACGATCTCGGCGCCAAATTCGCGTCGAGCACCGACCGTGACTCGAGCATCGTTTCGCTACAACTTCTCACCTCCAAGCTCGACCAGGGTCTGCCGCTGCTGGCCGACGCCGTCATTCGCCCGAAACACGACAAGAAGGATTGGACCCGCGTCTCCACCCTATGGAACAACGCCCTGAAGAACCGCGCGCACGATCCCAACGACGTCGCGCGCGTCGTCACCTCGCTTCTCTACTACGGTGACAAGCACCCCTACGGCCACCCGCCCGACGGCACGCTCGAGTCGGCCAAGAGGATTCAGCTCGGGGACATCTCGAAGTGGCACCGCACCATCTGGCGCCCCGACGAGGCGTCGTTCGTCGTGGTCGGCGACGTGACGGCCGAACAAATCACGGCCAAGCTCGCAGGCGCGTTCGCGGGGTGGAAACCACCGCCCGGCGCACCTCTCAAGGTCGTCGACCCGCCCGCCGTCACGAGCGACGGCCTTCGTACGTTCGTCGTCGACAAG
>DATEMX010000467.1:0-7004 GCA_035275365.1 Polyangiaceae bacterium
CTAGTTTCGGACAGAACGAGCCGCCACCGCTCGCCGCTCGAGCCGAGAGCAGCCCAAATCTGCCTGTGCACTGCGCTTCGCTTCGTAGGTCTCCGTGGACTCCGTCCAGTTCCTGGACTCCGTCCACTCCGTCACGGTCAGTCCTTGAGTTGGCGTATGCTCGCTCCGACGATCGATCTGGTAGCGAGAAATCCGCAGCAGTAGTGCTAATGGCGCTCTACCTCTGTCCCCACTGCGGCGAAGAAGTCGACACCGATCCCGACCAGGGCGGCGGGCCCACGCAAGATTACATCGAGGATTGCCCGGTGTGCTGCCGCCCCAACCGCATCGTCGCCACGTTCTCCCCTGACGACGACGACTATTTCGTGCAAGCGTTCGCCGAAACGTAGGTTCACCCAAAGCGAGGCGGGCGCTTCTCGAAGAAGGCAGTGAAAGCTTCGGCGGCTTCAGGCGACGTGAGCCGCTCGCGAAACACCGCGACCTCGCGGCCCATGGCGCGCTCGAGCTCCTCGCGGATCGGCTGTCGAAGCAGCGCCTTGGTCGCCGCGACGGCATCGGGCGGCAGCGCGACGATACGCTCGAGGCGCGCCACGACGCGAGCCGAGAGCTCGGTGTCGGGCACCACCTCGTTGACGATGCGCATGCGGTGCGCGTCGGCGGCGCCGAACGGATCGCCCCAAAGAAGCGCATCACTCGCAAGCTGGAGGCCGGCAGCGGACGGCAGGAGCAAGCTCGAGCCGCCCTCCGGACAAAGGCCGAGGTTGACGAACGGCAGTTGGAATTTTGCCGAGGCTGCGGCGATGACGAGATCGCAGTGCAGCAGCATGGTGGTTCCCACGCCGATCGCCGCGCCGCCCACGGCGGCCACGAGCGGCTTCGGAAACGTCACGAGCGCCTGCAAGAATCGTAGAACGGAGCTGTCTTCGCCCGGCGCCGCCTCCATGAAGTCGTGCAGATCGTTGCCGGCCGTGAACGCCGGGCCATTTCCCGCGATGACGACGGCGCGCACGTCACGATGAGCCGCGGCTTCGGCCAGCGCGTCGGAGAGCGATGCATACATGGCCCCGGTGAGGGCGTTCTTCTTGTGCGGCCGGTTGAAGACGACCCTCCGCGCTTTCCCGCCGAGCACGTCTTCGACTTGGATGTCCATGGCGACCGATCATTCCACGCCGCGTGCGATCACGGAAGCGGCAAGAGATCTTCGACGGCGACGTCGACCGTGCGATCGGGGAGCTCGAGCGCGCGCGTGGTGCCGACCTGGCCGAGGAGCATCATGTCGGCCGTCAGAGCGTCGGCGTCGGCGAGCGACACGCCGTCGATGGAGAGCACCCGTTCGTTGGATTTTAGGCCTTTGGCTTGGGCGTCCGATCCGGGATACACACTGCGCACGACGTACGTCATCCCCCGGTCCGTCGCGCGACCCGTCAGATCGATTCCGACGCGGCGGTACGCATCCTTGACGTGCGATTGCGTATCGAACCGGTAGAGCTCGAGCGCCCTCTTCGGATAGTCGACCGTCACGAAAAACTCGCGCAAGAAGGGCGCGCCCAGGAGGCCGTCGATGGGATGGCCGACCTCGATGGCAAGGCTCGTGAGGAGCTCGTCGACCCTGAGGCCCGCCGCGGCGATGGCATTCGTCACCTCGATTCCCTCGACGCTGATGGTGCGCAGTCGGGTCACGGTCGTCATCGCCGTTTCGCCTTCCGCGAGGTTGGCGATGTCGGCGACCTGTTTGCGGCCGTCGGCCGCGAGCGACTGCAAAAACGCGGTGCGGAGGGCCACCCAGCTGGCGCCTGTGTCGAGCAGATAGGTCCCCGGCACGCCCTCGACGGTCGCCGTGACGATGATGCGCGATGGATCGAGGGGCACGATGCCGGCGTCGTCGGGGAGGCGCCCTCGGCCTCCGCCTTCGATCGAGAAAGGGATCGCGATGCGCGGCCCGACGCCCGCGGGGGGCGGCGCACCGCCCACGGCCACCGTGCTGTCGCGATAGTTGAACGATATCGGAAACTGTCCGAAAGCCGTAAACCCGAGAATGCCGCCCTGGCGTTTGCCGTTGGGCGCCGCCCGGTCCTCACCGTGAACGCCCACGGTGGGCACCTTCCAGAGCACGGTGTCGCCGAGCTGCATGGTGGCCACGCGGCCGCTACCCTTGGGCACCTGACCATCGAAAGCGTCGACGTCGAACAAGCAGTACGGCGCGCCCGTGTCGACGATCGCCTGGGGGCCGGGGCGGCCGTTCACGCCGACGTCGATCCAGAAGACGTTGGCCTCGGTCGACGCGGGCAGGGCCCGGCCCACGCTGCCCACCCAGAGGAGATTGGCGGGCGCGGGCGAGTCGCCGCACGCGGCGCCGAGGAAGGCGAACACGACGAAGGCCAACGCACGACGGCTCTCAAAAGTCATACTGCGACCTCACACCCAGCATGAACCAAAGATGGTTCGCCGGCTCACGGATGGCCGAGTCGAGCGAGCCGCCCGGCGTGGAATTGCTCTGCTGCGTGTAGCGCGCAAGCGTGAGCGCGGCGAACCCACCCAGGCGCACGGGGCCGAGACCCAGGTAGTCGCCGCCCATCTGCAGGTTGCCGAACTCAAAGCCGCTGTTCGTTTGATGTCCAGTCGTGCCGGCGAGGGAGAGTCGCGTCGTCGCGATTTCGTAGCCCGCTCCGAGGCCCACCCACGGATCGAAGGCGCCCAAGGCCTTGGCGGGATCGACGAGCGATCGGAAATGCCAATGCGCGTCGACGCCAAACCGAAGATCGCTGGCCGAACAGCCGAGCGGGGTCGGACACACCTCGCTCGAGACGAACGCGAAGCCGTATTGAAAGTACCCGCCGAGATAGACCTGTTCGGAGACCCGGTAGCCCGCGTCGAGCCAGAGCGGGAGCATCCCTCCGAAGTTGGACCCGAGGCTGTCGTTCGTGGCCAAGCTGCCGATGGGAAACGCATAGCCTACGCGAAGCCCGACCGACACACCGCGCGCCGGACTCTCGGGAGCGACTTCCGTAGGAGGAGCACCCGGTCCACCGATCGAGGGCGTGGCCGTTTCGGCGTGAACGACCGGCGCCGCGAGGACGAGCGCGCCGGCGACGGCGCACGTCCATCGGCATTTGGCGCGGCGATCACGCGAGACCGGAAGACCAAGAACCGTCATCGCCTCGACCATACCCCGACGCCTTTTGCGAGATCGAGGCCAATCCGAGCCGCGTGGCAGGGCCTTGGGACGACTCCCTCCGTTCGTACCACCGCTTCGGCATGCCGGCCGCTATGCTAAATGACCGAACATGATTCTCGGTCATTTCGTTCCAACCCGCGCATGAAGTTCGTTCACGCCGCCGATCTTCACCTCGACAGCCCGCTCCGCGGCCTCTCGCGCTACGAGGGTGCGCCGGTCGCGGAGATGCGCGGGGCCACGCGGCGTGCGTTCAAAAACCTGGTGGATCTGTGTCTCCACGAACGAGCGGCCTTTCTCCTCTTGGCGGGCGACATCTACGACGGCAACTGGAAGGACTACAGCACGGGCCTCTTCTTCGCGTCCGAGCTTTCGCGCCTGCGCGCGGCCAACGTTCCGGTCGTTCTCTTGCGAGGCAACCATGACGCCGCCAGCCAGATCACGCGGCACTTGCGTCTGCCCGACAACGTGCATGAGCTCGCCGTGAAGAGCCCCGAGACCATCGAGCTTTCGTCGCTCGGCGTGTGCGTCCACGGCCAAGGCTTCGCGACCCGCGCCGTCACCGACGATCTCGCGAAGGATTATCCAGACGCGCGACCGGGCGCCTTCAACATCGGCCTATTGCACACTTCGGCCGGCGGTCGCGAAGGGCACGAAAACTATGCGCCTTGCCGCGTCG
The DNA here is from genome assembly GCA_035275365.1 of Polyangiaceae bacterium. Taxonomy (GTDB): domain Bacteria; phylum Myxococcota_A; class Polyangia; order Polyangiales; family Polyangiaceae; genus DASWDH01. The sequence continues at coordinate 3,852 of DATEMX010000467.1, forward strand.
AGACACTCGTCGGCAAGGGCTACGACTATTGGGCTCTCGGGCACGTGCACGCGCGCGAAGTCCTCTGCGAAGAGCCATTCGTCTTGTTCCCGGGCAACTTGCAAGGGCGGCACATCCGCGAGACAGGCCCCAAGGGTGCCTCGCTCGTCGCCGTGGCCGGCGGCCGCGTCGCTTCGGTCGAGCACCGACCTCTCGACGTCGTGCGGTGGTGCGTCTTGGACATCGACGTCACCGAGGCGACCACCGGCGCCGATGTGGTCGACGTCGTGCGCGACGCCGTCGACCACGCCCTCGCCGACGCTGGCGAACTGCCACTCGCCGCGCGCATCGTTCTCTCGGGGCGAACCGACGCGCACGCCGCGCTCACCTCGAGCCCCGAGCAATACGAGAGCGAGATCCGCGCCGCCGTCACCGATCTTGCCGACGGTGGGGCCTTCGTCGAGCGTATCGTCCTCTCGACGCGCAGCACGCTCGATCTCGCCGCGGTGCGTACCCAAGACGACGCCGTGGGGCAACTTGCACGCACGCTCCACGCCATGAGAAATAGCCCCGATGAGCTTCGCTCGCTTTTGCCCGAGCTCGCCGAGCTAAAGCAACGCCTTCCCCTCGAGCTTCGCGAAGGCGAACGCGCGCTGTCGCTCGACGAAGCCCACCTTGCCGACCTCGTGGCCGAAGTCGAAGAGATGCTGATCCCGCGCCTCCTCGGTGGAGCGCTCGGCCGGTGAGGCTCCTCAAGCTTCGCCTCATCGCCTACGGCCCCTTCACCGACGCTGAGATCGACCTCGCCGCAAACGGCGTTCACATCGTCTACGGCAAGAACGAGGCCGGCAAGAGCACGGCGCTCCGCGCGATCACCGGGCTTCTCTACGGCATCGCCAAGAACACGCCCGACGCCCACCTCCACAAGATGCCCGACCTGCGCGTAGGGGGGACGTTTCTCACGGAGGGCGGCAAGGGCAGCATCTCACTCACTCGCCGCAAGGGGCGCGAGCACACGCTCCTCGACCAGGGCGGGCGCCCGGTCGACGAGGTCGTCCTTTCGCGACTGCTCGGCGGGGTTTCGCAGGAACAATTCCTCACGAGCTTCGGGCTCGATCACGAGAGCCTGCGCAAGGGAGGCAACGCTCTGCTCCTCGGCGAGGGCGCCGGTGAGAACCTCTTCAGCGCGGCGCTCTCGGGCGGCGAGGTCCACCAGATCTTGCGAGGCTTGCGGGCCGAAGCCGACGCGCTCTTCACCGCCAAAGCGCACACCAAGCCCCTCAACGAAGCGCTGCGCGCGTTCGCGGACGCCACCAAGGCGGTGCGCGAGGCGGCTATGTCACCCGACGCGCTGCTTCAACAGCGCGAGCTGCTCGACGACCTCGGGCGCGAACGAGCCGCGTGCGAAGCCGATCGGCAGCGCCTCATGGTCGAACGCGCCAAGCTCGTGCGCGCGGAGCAGGCCCTGCCGGTGTTGGCCAAGCACCAGCTTCTCGGTGAACGACGCCGCGCCATGGGCGATGTCGTTCTCTTGCCGCCATCGGCGCGCTCGAACCGCGCCCTTCACCTGCGGACCGTCAGCGAGACGACGCAAGAGACCGCACGGCTAAACGCACGGCTCGCCGATCTCGCGACCCGCAGAGATCGCCTCGTCGTACCCGAAGGTTTGGTTCGCTACAAAGAGGTCCCATTGGACCTCGCCAACCGGCTCGGGAGCCACCGCAAGGCTGCCCGTGATTTACCGCGCTTGCACGGTGAAATCGAAGAGCTCGAAGCAGAGGCCCTCACGGTCTTGCGGAAGCTCGGACGCGAGGTGACGCTCGAAAAGGCCGAGGCCTGGCGCGTCGACGCCGCGGCGCTCGGCTCGATTCGCCGCGTCGCCAAGGAGAAGGCCAAGCTCGCCGAAGAGCACCGGCAAAATCAGCGCGCGCTCGCCGAAAAGCGTTCTCGGATGGCGCTCCTCGTCGCCAAGCGCGACCAGGTAGGCAGCCTTCCCGACGCCGGCGCGCTGAGAAAGGCGGTGACACGCGCCGAACGCGAGGGCCCGCTCGATGATCGGTTGGCCAAACTCGAAGCGCATGTGAACCTGCTCCAGCAAGATGCCGAGAGCGAGCTCGGTTCGCTCGGGCAGCGCCATTCGTCTCCGGAGGCCGCCGCGGCGCTACCCGTGCCTTTGCCCGAAACGATCGAGCGATTCGCTCGCCAGTGGGCGACGCGCGAGGCCGACGCTCTGCGCGTCATCGGCGAATCGACCGAGCAAGAGGCACTTCTTGCCCGCCTCGCGCGGGAGATCAAGGCGCTGGAGCTCGCCGGCCGCGTGCCGACCGAACCCGCTCTGATCGCCGCCCGCGAGCAACGCGACCGCACGTGGAAGGTGCTTCGAGGGTCGGAGGGCTTGCCCAGCGCCGAAACGTTCGACCAATTCGAGCGGCAACTGCGCGAAGCCGACGAGCTCTCCGACCGGCTGCGGCGCGAGGCCGAGCGCGTCAGTCGGCTCGCGGTTCTCTTGGCCGAGCGCGACTCGGCCGCCCTGCGAAAGGCCGCGCTCACCCGCGAACAAGAACGACTCGAGCGCGAGCGACTCGACGAGCAGGCGGCGTGGCGCGCAGCCTGGAGCGGCACCGGCGTCGATCCGCGCCCTCCAGCGGAGATGAAGCCCTGGGTGCAGCGACACGCCAAGCTCGTAAGAACGGCCGACGAGCTCCGGCGAGCGCGCTCCGAGGCGGCGTCGCTGAGAGCCGTCATCGCCATGCATGCACTGCCCATCCGCGACATGCTGGAGGCAGCGGGCGGGGCTTTGCCGCCGTCGCCCGGGCTGGGCGCGCTCCTCGACCATGCCGGCGAGGTGCTCGAGAAGATGGCCAGAGCGGTGCAAGAAAAGCGCGAGACCGAACGTCTCCTCGAAGAGCTGACGCTCGAAACCGCCGAGTTAGCCGCTGGCGAGAAGCGGCGAGCGGAAGAGGCCGAGCGGCTGGCACCGACGTGGGATGCGGCGGCTCGTTCCTTGGGGCTCTCGGGCTCGGCCTCCCCGGACGAGGCCACCGACGCGATCGATTGGCTCGCCGAAGCGTTTCGCAAGATCGATCAGATCGCCGCTGCAGGGCGGCGCGCGGCGGGTATCGAACGCGACGGCAAAGCCTTCGCCGAAGACGTGGCGCGCCTCGTCGCCGAGCA
>DATEMX010000468.1:0-8354 GCA_035275365.1 Polyangiaceae bacterium
AGCGCGAGGGCGTGTTCGTAGCCGATGCTCCCGTCGCTGCCGCCGGCGTGCGCGCGATCGCCGCCCCACCACTGCCCGCCCTTCGCACCCAGCCCTCGGTCGGCCACCAGCGCGTGGGTAGCGCCGATATCTCGCTTTCGACGGTTTTCATCGATTCGGAGATCTTACCGCGCGATAAGCTGGCCGACTGCGCGCGCTCGGTCTTGAAGTCTCCCGGGCTGTCGGCCTTCTACGAGCCGCAAGGGCTCGGGTCGCTCCGTGAGCTCATCGCCAAACGTCTGCGAGATCGTGGCATGACCGATGTGACGGCAGCCAACGTGATCGTCACCACCGGATCTCAGCAGGCCATCGACATCCTCTCGCGCACGCTGGAAGTGCGGCGCGTGGCCATGGAATCGCCGGTGTACTCGGGCGCCAAGTTGCTCATCGAGAGCCAGGGTATTCAGACGACCGGACTCGTTCTCGATCCCTTCCTCGGCATTCCCGTGGACCTCTGGGAAAAGCAGCTCGCGACGGCACGCCCCGGTCTCCTCTATTGCATCACCAGCTACCAGAACCCCACCGGCTACTCCTACACGTCGCACGAGCTCTCGAGCGTCCTCGAGCTCGCCGAGAAATACGGCTTTGCCATCGCGGAAGACGATTGGGGCTCGGACATGCTCTCGGGCAGTGAATATCGCCCCATGCTTCGGCTGCTCGGGGGCAGCAACGTCGTCTACATCAACTCGTTCACCAAGAAGCTGCTCCCTTCGCTCCGAGTGGGCTTCATGGTGGCCGACGAGCGGCTCGTCCCCGCGCTCGTCACGGCCAAGCGCCTCGCTACCCTCGGCAACGCGTGGATCACCGAAGCCATCGTCGCCGAGTTTCTCGATCGCGGCTATTACGACACGCATTTGATCGCGCTGCAGCGCGAGCTCGACACTCGCTACGCGGCATGCCTTTACTTCTTGCGCGAGCTCATGCCCGAGGGGGTGCGGTGGACCCTCCCGGGCGGTGGACCCACTTTGTGGCTGGATCTACCCCGCAAGGTCGACCTCGGTATGCTCGAAGCGCGTCTCGGAGCGCGCGGCGTGCGCATCGAGGGCGTCGCCAACGCGTTCTTCGGAGAGCCGCATTTGCACGGATTTCGCGTGAGCTACGCTTTCTCGCCGACCGCAAAGTTGCGCTGCGCGCTCGAGATCGTGGCCGAGGAAGTGCGCGCCCTCCTATGACGTCGCCGATCGAGCGACTCCGCCGCTGGCTCGAAGATGCCAAGCAGGGCGAGCCCTTCGAAGCCGATTCGATGGTCTTGGCCACCGTCTCGGCCGAAGGAGGGCCCTCGGCGCGGGTGGTCTCGTGCCGCGGCATCGACGAGAGCGGTGTGCGCTTTTTTACGCACTACGAAGCCCGCAAGGCGGTCGAGCTCGCGGAAAATCCCGGCGCCGCCATCGTCTTCTTTTGGCCTACCTTGCGCCGCCAGGTGCGCATCGAGGGCCGCGTCGAGAAGCTGCCGGCGGCCGAGTCCGATGCTCATTTCGCCGCACGCCCACGCGAGCGGCAATTGACGACATGGGCGTCGCCGCAGAGCCGCCCCATCGACGACCTCGACGCTCTGCGCGCTCGGATCCGCGCCCTCGACGAGCAGTACCGAGGGCGCTTGATCCCGCGCCCCTCGTCATGGGGCGGCTACCTCCTCAGGCCGCACTCGATCGAGTTCTTCGTGAGTGCTCCGGATCGGGTTCACGATCGCCGCTTGTTCGTTCGCGAAGCTCCGCCGGGGGCTCCTCAGGGGGTGAGCGACGAGGTGTGGAGCGAGAGCCGCCTGGCACCCTAGATCCGAATTGCCGAATCGCACCATAGATTCATGGTGCGCGGCCACCGCCGAGGTAGGCCGATCGGGTCGTTCGAATTCTGCTCATGTCGGCGCGTTCGCAGCCGTTCACGGATCTCGTCGAGAGGAAACCCAGCATGTCCCTTCGTTCGAGTTTGATCGTGAGTCTCGTGTCCGTCGGAGTCGCCTCCTGCGGAGGCCAATCGCTTTCGTCGCCGGCCGCTCCTTCCGCCGCAGCCGAGCCGGTCGCCGCGGCGCCCCGGACGGAACCTCAAGGCGAAAGCGCTGCGCCCAAGGCGCCGCCCGCGTCGAGCTACACCGTGTCCGACGTCGCCATCGTCCCAGCGCGCACGTCCGACGCGCCACGCAAAATGCCCAAGCCCTGGATCGAGACACCTGGTTTCGAGCAGGTGCTCGGCAAGGATTGGGTCGCGGCCTACAAGGTGATCCTCAAAGTGCCCGGCTGGGAAGCGGCGCCGTCGGGCTCGTTCATCCAGTTCGTCCTCGATGGTCGCCCGGCGACGCCCAAGCCCTCGTTCCAAGGCGGCATCAAGCTCACCGATCTGGCCGGGGACGACCTCGGTGAAGGCGAGCATGTTCTCGCTGCCTATGTCTGCCGCCCCAACCACGAGTCCATCAAAGGCGCCGACGGCATCTCCGTTCATCGGTTCTGGATCGGCAAGAAGACGCCCGGCGAGTACAAGAGCACCGCTCCCATGCTCGTCTTGGGAGCGCCCTTCGGGAGCTACGCCGGCCAACAAGCCGACGAGATCTTGATCGACTGGTACGTGCTGAATGCCGTCGTCGGCGAACACGACTCGGCGGTGCGCATGACTTTGACGGGCCCGGGTTTGCCGGCCGAGGGGACGGAGCGCTTCACCCGCGAGTGGCGTCCTTATACGCTCGTCTCTCCGCACAACGGCGACTACAGTTTGAAGGTCGAGCTGCTCGACAAAGAGGGTCAGGTTTCGAGCGGCGGATCGATCACGCGCACGTTCAGCGTGAGCGGCCGCGACAGCTAGCCTCGTCGACTTGAGAGAGGTGGCGCTCCGCGTCTATGCTCGCGCGGGGGAGAAAGAGGAGCGCCCATGATCCAGCGACTGCGACAATCCGTCTCCCGTTGGTGCTTCGAGGAGATCGCGTTGCCCGACCTCTGTCGCGCCGGCGCGGAGATGGGCCTCGCGGGGATCGATCTGCTCGAAGAGCGAGATTGGGCGATTCCCAAGGAGTTCGGCCTCGTCTGCACGATGGCCTACGCGGACGGCGGCTCGATCCCCGACGGTCTCAACGATCCGGCCCACCACGACGCCATCGTCGGCGGCCTCACGGCCAAGATCCCCCGCGCCGCTCGAGCAGGCATCTCCAACGTCATCACGTTCTTCGGCAACCGGCGCGGTATGGACGACGCCCGCGCCGTCGACAACTGCGTTCGAGCTCTCACGCGTGTCGTGCGCGTCGCCGAAGACGCCGGCGTGACGATCTGCGTCGAGCTCTTGAACAGCAAGGTCGATCACCCGGACTACCAAGGCGACTCCACTGCGTTCGGCGTCCAGGTCGTCGAGGCGGTCGGATCGCCCCGGGTCAAGCTACTCTACGACATCTATCACATGCAGATCATGGAAGGCGACGTCGTGCGAACGCTGCGCGAGCAGCTCGCATGGATCGGGCACCTTCACACCGGCGGCGTCCCGGGGCGTCACGAGATCGACGACTCGCAGGAGATCAACTACCGAAACGTCTGCCGAGCCATCGCCGAGAGCGGCTACGCGGGGTACCTCGCCCACGAATTCGTCCCGAAGAACCGCGCCGATCCGCTGTCGTCGCTGCGATCTGCGGTCGCGCTCTGCAACGCGTAGTGTAGTACTGCGAGGGTCGTTGCGCTGGGGGCGAGAGCGCACCCGACGCGCACCTACCTTTCCCCCGGTTGACTCCGTTCTTCTGGTCCGTCGTGTTGATTTGCGAGCCTCCGGTGCCGCCTGTATTGACGGGTACAGTCCGCGCCCTATGCTCGCGCGATGTCTGGGGAAAGCGAACGGCTGGGCACGTGCACGAGCTGTAGCGACTACAAACCCCTCCACTTTGCTCGGCGCGCAGGCTCGGTCCAATATGATTGGGTGTGTGCCGACTGCGAAGTACGAGCCAGCGGTCGCTGGACGTTCGCAACGCTGCACCAGGTCGACCAGGAGCAGCTCGAGCTGCTTCGAGAAGGGCGTGGTGCACGCACGAGCTCGGGGCATATCCGAGTGAAGAGGCCTCGCTCCCCCGCCCCAATCCTCGTCGTGGAAGACGACGTCACGCTACGTGACACGCTCCGCGCCGTGCTCGAAGACGAAGACTTCCCCACTGTCGGCGCCGCGAGCGGGAAAGAAGCGCTCGACTACCTTCGAACGAAGACCCCGGTCCCGTGCCTCATTCTGCTCGACCTCATGATGCCTCACATGAACGGTTGGGAGTTCTACGAGGTCTTCAGCCGCGACCACGCGCTCCCGCGCATACCTATCGTCGTGATGTCGGCGCACGACGGTAGTCCCGCGGTCGGCGGAGGAGCATTGAAGGTGCTTCGCAAGCCGCTGCACCTCGACGACTTGCTGGCGGTCGTCGAAAGTCTCGCGTTGCAGGAGCTCTGACCCTCGCGCGCAGCTCGGCCTCGCCATCAACTTGAGTTGGGTCGCCGCCAAATCTGCTGATCGCGATCTGCCGATGCCAAGACTCAAGCAGTAGTGCTAGGAAGGTTCCACGCCATCGTTCCCAATTTGTCATGCTAAATTGAGAAGCGAAGCTGGAAGTGGTCCCCCCGTCGTTCGTGACTTGGCATCCAGGCATGCCGGCATCGCAAGTACGAGGTGCGTCCGCTCACCCTTCTCGTGGGCGTCGGCCGACCGAATCAATGTCCGCCGGCGAACCGCACTCGCGTGCCGAGCACGTGATCTTTTCCTCCCCACTCAAGCATCGCATCCGTCAATCGGCTGACGCTTCGCCGTTCTCACCTTCGCTCACGACTCTTCTCTCTTGCGCGCCTCGCTGCGCGTTGATATCAGCGGCCGCGCGACGTCCCGTCACATCGCGGATACTCCGCGTTCGTGAAGGGGCTACGAACGCGCAAGAATTTCGGTGTAACGCGCTGATATGACTCTTGTTCGACAACCCCGAAGCGCCTAGAAAGGGGTGGCATGGCTCAGATATTCCACCGAAGCACGAACACCCTCTCCAAGGTGTCGATCCTTTCGGCGGTCTTCGTCGCAGCGGGACTCTTGGGCATCTTCATGATCATCGATCGCGCGGGCTACACCACGCGCAAAGGTGTCACGCTCATCCAGCCGGTCCCCTTCAGTCACGAGCACCACGTCGCGGGGCTCGGCATCGACTGCCGCTACTGCCACACGTCGGTCGAGAAATCGGCCACGGCAGGCATCCCACCAACCTCGACTTGCTACAATTGTCACAAGCTGATCTGGAAAGACAGCCCGATGCTCGAGCCCGTTCGAGCGAGCTACAAGACCGGCGAGCCGATCCACTGGACCAAGGTCCACGATTTACCCGACTTCGCCTACTTCAACCACAGCATCCACGTCGCCAAAGGCGTGGGGTGCGTCGAGTGCCACGGCCGCGTCGACAAGATGCCCCTCATGCGCAGCGTGAACCCGCTGCAAATGCGCTGGTGCCTCGATTGCCACAGAAACCCCGAGCCGCACCTTCGCCCCAAAGACGAAGTCTTCAGCATGACGTGGAAATCCGACGAGCCCGATCTCGGCGCGCGCCTCGCCAAAGACTACCAACTTCGAGGCACGCAGGATCTCACGAGCTGCAACACGTGCCACCGCTGACCGGCGCTCACGGACGAACATAAGGAACGACATGCCTTCACCCGAACTCGACCCCACCGAGGGTCTCCCTGCCGACGACTTACCGCGGCGTCGGAGCCTGACCGTGCTAAAGGACGAGCCTCTCGATCTCGAGATGGTCAAGGAGAAGCTCGCGGCCGCGCGCGGTCCCCGCTTCTGGAAGAGCTTCGAGGAGCTGGCCTCGGCCGGCACCTTTCCCGAGTTCTTGAACAAACAGTTCCCTCGCCAAGCGGCGGAGCTGGAGGTGAGCAGCCTCTCGCGCCGCCGCATGCTCGAGATCTCGCTCGCCTCGATGGCGCTCGCCGGTCTCGCGTCGTGCACACGGCAACCGATCGAGCGCGTCGTACCCTACGTCAAGCAGCCGGAAGGCGTCATCCCCGGCAAGCCGCTCTTCTTCGCCACCGCGATCCCCCTCGGAGGCTACGCCCGCGGCCTGCTCGCCGAGAGCCACCTCGGCCGGCCCACCAAACTCGAGGGAAACCCCGTGCATCCAGCGAGCCTCGGGGCGACCGACGCCGTTACGCAGGCAGCCGTCCTCGGTCTCTACGATCCCGATCGCGCCCAGGTCATCACCAAGCTCGGCCACATTCAAACGTGGGCCCGCCTGAGCGAAGAGCTCGGCAACCTCGCCAAGACGGAGAAGGCCAGCGGCGGGGCGGGGCTACGCTTGCTCACGGAGACCGTCACCTCCCCCTCGCTCGCGAACGCCATCCACGAGTTCCTGACGACGTTCCCCAACGCCAAATGGCACCAATGGGAACCTGCCGGGCGCGACGCCGTGCGCGCCGGCGCCAAGCTCGCCTTCGGCAAATACGTCGAAACGCGGCACGACTTCACCCGCGCCGACGTCATCGTCTCGCTCGACTCCGACTTCTTCGTCGAGGGGCCCGCGGCCGTGCGCAACGTGAAGGACTTCAGCTCACGGCGCAGGGTGCGCGAAGAAGAGAAGCACATGTCGCGCCTCTACGTCGTGGAGACGACACCCACGCTCGCCGGGGCGTCGGCAGACAATCGCCTCGCCGTCACGCCGGCAACGCTCACGAGCGTCGCCCTCGCCCTCGCTTCGCTGGTCGGCGTCGCCGGCGTCGCCAAGCCCGCGCTCGACGCGAAGGTCGAGAAGTTCGTCGCCGCCACCGCCGCCGATCTCAAGAAGCACCAGGGCAAGAGCGTCGTATTGGCGGGCGAGTTCGCCGACGGCGAGTTGCATGCTCTCGTTCACGCCATCAATGCCGCGCTCAAGAACATAGGGACCACCGTGTCGTACTCCGACGCGGTCGAGCCCGTGCCCGTCGATCAGCTCGCTTCACTGCGCGACCTCACGAAAGATCTACGCGACGGCAAGGTCGGTACGGTGATCATCGCCGGAGCCAACCCCGTCTTCACGGCGCCCGCCGAGCTCGACTTCGTGACCGCGCTGCAAAAGGCGGGGCTCGCCATCCACCTCGGCCTTTACGCCGACGAAACCGCCGAATATTGCCACTGGCAGATCCCCGAGTCGCACTTCCTCGAGAGCTGGGGCGATGCGCGCGCGTTCGACGGTACGGTCTCCGTCGTTCAACCGCTCATCGAACCGCTCTATCCCGAGTCGAAGACGCTCGCCCAAGTCCTCGCCGCCTTCGCCGAGCGGCCCGCAGTCTCGAGCCACGACATCGTGAAGGGCTACTGGCAAAAACAGCACGGCGGCGCCGATTTCGAAGCCTTCTGGAGGCGCTCTTTGCACGACGGCCTCGTAGCGGGCAGCGCTCTTCCCGCGATCTCGCCCGACCTCGACACGGTGGGGGTGAAGAAGGCCGTCGCCGGTTTGGCTTCGGAGAAGCCCGAATCGGGGCTCACGCTCGTCTTCCGGCCCGATCCCACGATCCACGACGGGCGATACGCCAACAACGGCTGGCTGCAAGAGTTGCCGAAGCCGCTGACCAAGCTCACCTGGGACAACGCGGTCTTCGTTTCTTTCGCTCGCGGCCAGAAGCTCGGATTGTCGGATGAAGAGCTGCGCGAAGGCGGCGCCGTCGTCGGCGTCACCTGCAACGGCAAAACGATCGAAGCGCCGGTCTGGTGCATGCCCGGCCTCCCCGACGACGTCGCGTTGCTCCATTTCGGCTACGGTCGAAGGCGCGTCGGCCGCGTCGGCAACGGGGCCGGCGTCAATACCTACCCGCTCCGCACGTCGGCAAAGCTCTGGCGCGCACCCGCCACCCTCGCCAAGACGGACCGGCGCGCCGAGCTCTTCAGCACCCAGCACACCTTCCACATGGAAGGGCGCGCGCTCGTGCGCGCCGGAACGCTCGCGACCTTCACGAAGGATCCCGAGTTTGCCGCGAAGATGGGCGAATCCCCCAAGAAGTCGGAGACCCTCTATCCAGGCTTTGAATATAGCGGCTACGCGTGGGGCCTCAGCGTCGACCTCTCTTCGTGCATCGGTTGCAACGCCTGCGTGACCGCCTGCCAGGCGGAGAACAACATCCCCGTCGTCGGCAAAGAAGAAGTGGGGCGCGGCCGCGTGATGCACTGGCTGCGCATCGATCGCTACTGGGAAGGTAGCGAGCACGACGTCACCGCGACATACCACCAGCCCGTGATGTGCCAACACTGCGAGCAGGCTCCATGCGAAGTGGTGTGCCCCGTCGGCGCGACCGTCCACAGCTCCGAAGGGCTGAACGACATGGTCTACAACCGCTGCGTCGGGACCAAATATTGCTCCA